>JAIOSM010000188.1 GCA_021107575.1 Desulfobacteraceae bacterium
TCCCGAACACGGAAGTTAAGCTCTTTAGCGCCGATGGTACTGCAAAGGATTCTTTGTGGGAGAGTAGGACGCTGCCGGTTTATAAAAAAGCCCGATCAGGTTATTACCTGGTCGGGCTTTTTTATTTAAATGTTTTTTTTAAAAAGCTTGATTTTTTTATAGTTTGGGCTGTTTTATACTTGAGTCTTTTGTTCTAACATGATGATTTCTTTAATGCCCTTGGATAAAATAGCTAAGCAATCATTTTCGTTAATTCCAAGTCGTTGTTTATTGCTTATATCAAAGATAGCATTTTCTATATTGCTTTTTTCACCAGAAGTGCCCCGTATTTGAAGCTTGTTCTGCTCGACAGTTTTGTATAAAGCCTTTTTTTGTTTATTAAGCATAGGCAGTTTGATATGAACACTTGCCCTCATTGAAATTCCTATATTAGAAGGACAAGCTGTAAGAAAACCATATTTTTTAGAAAACGAGAATTTAAGGCTTTTTTCTAAAATGCTTATAGCTTTGGAAAGTCTATTAAATACTCCCGAAAGATCTGACCCAAGTTCCATTGAAATAATTCTTCAGTGATCTTCTTCGTTTATCCAGATCATAAATTTTTGGTTGTTAGCAAGAAACACGCCTCTTGAATCAGGGAAGTCTCTTGTTACTCCGGCGGCTTCCTGAAATCTGTCTCCCCTTTTTGGGAAGGAATTACTTTTTAAAGAATTTGTTTTTGATTTTAGAATATCTTTAAACCGGAAATAGTCTCCTTGTAAATTTTTTGGAAGGTTGTTTGTGACTTTTAAAATCAGTTGTTCAACCTGATATCTTTGGTCAGCTGAAATAAAGGTAGTAAAAGGGAAGCCATCTATGTTTCTTGCAACCCGAATTCTTGTTGAAATAATATATTTATTTTCAGGGTCCAGGGCTGGTAAGTCTGAGCAAGCAAGATCACGTGTGTGATGCTTGCCTTGTGTAAATGTATGGTAATCATTAATGATAGGATTAAATAACTCAGAGAAAGTTTCATAACTTTCAGCGTCTCCGGCATAAATACCGATGTCGCTGTCAGGATTTATAATTCCTGAGCGGATAGCATGGTTGAGTGTGTATCCTGAAGTTGTTTTTCTATTTTTTAATTTGTCATAAAGGGTTTTTGAAAGGTATTTTTTAACAAGTGAGTGTGAATTGTCCGGGAAAAGCTGGTCTTTCATCTAATAAAGGAAGATGCTTGAGTAGTAGATATTCCTCGTGCTAAAAAGCCTCTGATACGATCCAGAAACGTGCATGTTTTAAAACATTTCGGGATATTTTTTCTGTTTTCACATCTAAGGCATGGGCTTTCAGTTAAATATCCCACTTCAAAGTCAAACAGGTCTCTTTTTATTGAACTTTTCATATCAGTTTGTATCTCCCATAATATGCGGGTATTTATAACAAAAGCTGAGAACAACGTCAATGCAATTAGGCTTAATTTAATTATACAAATTTATAAAATAAATAAAATTAGAAAATAATTTAAGAGAGATATGTATCTTACTCAGAAAGATTGATGTTAAGAATAAAAACTATTTATTTAATATCCAAAGATGTTGTACACTAAATATTATAATTTTACCATAACACTGGCCCTGAGATATTTACCGATAAGCTTATAAACCCGTCTCACTTTAAATGTCCGGGTTTCCAATATCTCCCGGGCATTTAAAATTTTTCAGATTTAATATTTTACAAACTCCAGATGTTTTCTGAAATTTTATTCTCTATTTCAGCCTGTTTCCACTTCCATGCTTTTCAGGACTTCAGCCTGTACACTATCCCAGATTTTCCGTTTGAGTGCCATATAATTGTCTGAGAGCTGAACATCGGCATTACGCGGGTGAGGAAGATCATTTACAATTTCCTGGGCAATGCTGCCCGGTCTGGCAGTCATCACAGCAATTCGTGACGACAGCAGCAAGGCTTCGTCAATGGAATGGGTGATGAATATGATGGTTTTTTTATGTTTTTCATAAATGCGGACCAGTTGTTCCTGGAGAACCTGACGCGTCATTGCATCAAGGGCTGCAAAAGGTTCATCAAGGAGCATGACTTCAGGATCGTTTGCCAGAGCCCTTGCTATGGAAACCCGCTGCTTCATACCACCGGAAAGATGATGGGGATAGCTTTTTTCAAAGCCATTGAGTGCAACCAGATCAATAAATTTAGCCGCTATGGTCTTTCGTTCGGATTTTGGAATTCTTTTCATCTTCAGTCCGAATTCCACATTCTCCTGCACTGTTTTCCAGGGGAATAAAGCGTATTGCTGGAAAATCATTCCGCATTCCGGTGTTATGCCGGTGACGGGTTTCCCGTCCAGAAGGATTTCTCCGCTGCTGGGAGAGTCAAACCCGGCTATCATGTTAATCAAAGTAGTCTTCCCGCATCCGGACGCACCAACAACAACAAGAAACTCTCCATCCATGATGTCTAAGGACAGGTCTTTAAGTGCCGTTACTTCACCCTGTTTGCTTGAAAAACATTTGGTAACATTATTAACACAAATTTTGCTTTGGCCGTTTAACGTGTCCACGGCAGCAGTCTCCTTTCGAATTTTTTAAAAACAACATCAATGACCATAACTGTAATGCTGATCATCACCATTCCTAACATAACAGTATCCGTTTGAAAATATTCCTTCCCATTCATAATCATAAATCCCAACCCTTCACGGGCTGCAACAAGTTCTGCAGATATGATACATGTCCAGGCAATCCCCAGCATTACTTTCAGACCTGAAATAATCTGGGGAAGTGCGCCCGGTAAGATAACTTCACGCATTACATCCAGCTTTGAGGCTCCAAGATTACGTGCTGCTCTGATCAGTAAGGGATCAATACTTTTCGTGGCCTCAATAATATATAAAAGAGAAGGCGCAAAAGATCCCATAAATACTATTGAGTATTTTTGTGTTTCCGTAATACCGAGCCAGAGAAGGGAAAGCGGTATCCAGCTCATGGACGGCAAAGGGCGCAACAGTGAAATAAAAGGATCGCATATAGACATGAATAGCCGTGATGAACCAAGAAAAATTCCAAATGGAATAGCTACCATGGACGAAATCATGAATCCCACCATCACGCGCCGGGTTGAAGCAAGGGTATGCGCCATAAGCTCACCATTCCCAATAAGTTTTACAGCTCTTGCAAAAATTTTGGAAGGTGCTGGCATAAAGACTGGGTCAATCAAACCGGCTCTACAGACAATTTCCCAAATGACAAGAAAAAGAGTTAGAGAAATGATGCTTATAATAATCGGTTTACTTGAATGGTTTTCTTTATCCATTTGGTTTTAACTCCTTGATCTTGATCAAGCACACCTTAAAAATATTCCAATGGGGAAATTTTTATTCGCCTGGTATGCCTGATCATTCATACATATTTATGGCAGCATGTCTGTTGTAACCCAGTCTTTAACCATAGGTGACTGATCAATTTGTCCATGCCTGGTGAGAAAAGCTCCAAGCTTCTGCATCCCTTTGACAAAATCTCCAGGATCACTCATGAGTGCTTTTTGTTTACTGCCCGGAATCCATTCAATGTCCTTGAGTACGGTCATCTGATCTTTCATATTCAATTTGGTCAGCTTGACAAGTACTTGAGCACACTCTTCAGGTTTGTTAATCAACATGTCAACTGCTTCAAAATAACCTTTGACAAAAGCTTTACATGTATTGGGATACTTTTGGGCAAAGTCTTTGCGAACCACAAGCAGATCAGGGCCGGGACCAAGCTTATATTTTTTATATAAACTGAACTCGGTATCGTTGGCAAGAAGATGGTTGCCTTTCATGTTAAGAAGTTTGTTAAAATGGGGTGTCCAGGCAGCACAGGCATCAATCTCGCCGGAACTCATGGCAGCAGGCATTTCATTTACTTTCAGATTGAGTAAGGTAAGATCTTTTTCAGGGTCCAGTCCGGCCTGTTCCAGTAAATCCAATACCAGGACATGGGCGCTGGAAGCAAAAGGAGCAGCAAGCTTTTTACCCTTAAGATCTTTCAAGGAATTGATACCGTCCCTTGCAATTATCCCTTCCACTGTTGCATAGGAATCTTGTGTACCAAAGGCAAAAAAACTTTTGTTGCCGACTGCCATCAATGCAATCGCTGAAATACTGCCGGTTGAAGCCACGTCAAGATCACCGGCA
>JAIOSM010000498.1 GCA_021107575.1 Desulfobacteraceae bacterium
AGACAAAAAATGTTAGGGTATTTTGATGAAAATAAGTTAAGGATTATGGATGAAATTGGTCGTTTAAAAAGAAATAATGTGTAAACGATGATATGACACAACTGTAAATTATGATGTGAACAGAACATAATTTTTTCTATGTATAAAAATACTAAACACATAATTAAAGCTATATCCATTATACTTGTTGTATATGGTGCCGTAGAATTACTATTAGGAGCACAAAGTATATGGTGGGGCATCACAAGCTTGTTTTATTCATCAAATGTCACTTTTCTTTCAATGCTTTATATCATAGGCATTCCTGTTTTTTTCAATTTCATGATTCCAGTTAGTATAATTTTAGGAAGTATTGGTCTTTTAAAGCAAAAAAATGGGGATGGATTGTATCAATTATTGTATCTCTACTTGTTTTTATAATGAATTTTGCTGGAACTATCAATTTTGCTATTGCCAGTTATTTCTATTTCTACAAAAATATACCTTTGCCTACTATCCCTGAAGGAGCGCATGTCGAATATTACAGTATGATTCCAACTTATATTACCACTTGTATTAGTTTAGCATATATATTTTTTTTAAACCAAAAACATGTTAAAAGTGTATTTGTTAATTGATTGGCGCATAACATGGCGATTCACTGGATTGCAGGGGGCTGAGCCGCTATGAAAAGTTTAGGTTTAACAGAGTTATTAACATAAACAAAATTATTGGGAATTCTCCCTGCAACCCGTGATCTTTGCGTTCTACGTCTAAACGAATGAATAAAAGTAAAAACATTGCAGTATTTTGGGGAATCTTAGATCTACTTTGTATAGTATGGTATGTTGGTATGAATATCTATAGAGGCAACCTCCCGATAGTACACGACATTGTGCAAGGGAGTATAACAATAAAAACATTTGGGTTTCCGAATTTAATATTTTTATCATATATAGGCGTATTACTTTATGTGTCACCAATCCTATCCGGGATACTTTTAATACTTCAAACAAAAGCTGGGTTAATCATTAGTTATATACAAACACCGTTTAGACTGACTATGATTATTCCTCCTTCGATCTTCTTTATTTTATGGCCACTAAATGATTCTTTCAAACAATCATTACTTTTGTGGTTTGGGTTTACCTTAGTTTTTATTTCAGAAACTATTAAGATATCAACTTTAATAGTATGGAATAAAAGGAGAACAACGTAGAACAAATCGCTGGAGTGGATCGGGGGCTACTGAGCGACTCTTGAAGGTTTCGGCTTTAACATAAATTTTAATTATGCAGAGTTTGTTGGCATAAAGCCCCCGACCACTCAGCTTTGCGTTATGCAGAATATATATAAACCACATAATAAAGGTATGATATGATGACAAAGAAGGTTCATTTATCTTCATCTATGACTGAAACTCAATTCGACAATGGTTATTGGTATGCTGTAGAATTGAAGGATTTTGCAAGAAAATTAGGGATTCCATTAGCTTCTAAACTTAGAAAAGATGAAATAGAGAAAGCCATTAAACATTTTCTTCGAACCGGAAAAATTGTAAAACCTACAAAAAGAAATCTAACAAAAACAGGCATCAAAGATGTTGAAATTGGATTAAGTGTCAAACTTCCTATTATCAACTACACATGTAATAAAGAAACCATGCAATTCATCGTAAGTGAAGCGAATAAAATAGAGTCGGATTTAAAAGAAAAATCGGGTATTCGATATAGATTGAATCGTTGGAGAGAGGAGCAATTAACGAATGGGAATAAAATTACATATGGGGATCTAGTAAAAAAATATATAGAATTAAATCAGAAAGATGGAAGTTTTGCCCGCATAGCCAGTGGTAGGTATATAAATTTCCTTTCCGACTTTTTAACTAATGAGACAAATGCCACAAGACCGGAAGCAGTCAAAGCATGGGAACAATTAAAAAAGCTATATATCCCTAAAACATACAAAGCATGGAGAAAGCACAAGACGTAGGTCTTTGCATAACATGGCGATTCACTGGATTGCAGGGGACTGAGCCGCTATGAAAAGTTTTGGTTTTACAAAATTATAAACATAAACAAGGTTTTTGGGAAATCCCCTGCAACCAGTGATCTTGGCGATATATTTTTTGACAAAAAGCAAGTTCCTATCCTATGATAAATCCAAAACGCACAAAAGGAGGCAGGTTATGCTTATAAAAATACGTATGGTTTCATTGAGTATGATATTGTTGATTATTATTTTGTTTGTACTTAGTGGCTGTGTAGGCGGTTCCTACAATGTAGGCAAATTGATTAGAACAAATGATACTGGTTTTATTATGTTTGACAGAGATGTAGGAAGAATTGAAGCCATCAAAAAATTTTCTCCCAATCTGCATCAGAAGTGGCAGACAAATCTTTTGAAATCACGTCATGCCGGGACTACTGAGAAAGATACTCTTTTTGATTTGATAGAAAGTAAAGATGGTGGTTATATATTTCCTGGTCGTCATTCTATGGAGTATGGATCTGCTACTACTACCTATCATAGTTGGAAAAGCACCCCATATGTGACCAAATTTGATACAAATGGTAACCTTGTCTGGCGGATTGATGAAAAGATTACCGGGCTTTATAAGTGTATTGGAGCAACTGAAGCTGACGGATTTCTTGTTGGTGGATCACGTCATCTTTATTTTTCGAACCAGCCGACAAAACACGAGAGTATAATAGTACGCTACAGCAATAAAGGTAAACTTTTATGGTACCTTGATTTGCCAACACTCTCAAGTTTTGAAACCGCTATTTCAACTAAAAATTCAGTCTTATTCCTTGGTCAAGAGGGATCAGACCATAATTTATACATCGATGGTAATCTCCATGCTGTTATGGTTGCATCAAATAAAAAAATTTTATGGGAAAAAGTATATGAAATAGGAGATAGTGATGCTTGGAAATTTATAAACAAAGCAATTAGTACTTTAGATGGTGGATTTGTGTTTTCTGGCAGTATAGGTACGATGAAAAAGGTCTCTGCATATATCGTTCATATTGATTTTGCTGGCTCATTGGTATGGAAAACTATGTTGACATGTGAAAAAAGCGATGTTCCTGTAGTTTATGATATTAAGCAACTTTCAGACCAGGGTTTTCTAATTGTTGGTACAGATGCAGAGGGCTATCCCAAAGGATTTATCGCAAAGATAAGTTCAACCGGAAAATTGCTCTGGAAAAAGCCAACAATGGGTGATGACAAACAACAGTGTTTTCAAAATATTGAAATAAATTCTGATGGAACAATTACACTCTTTGGAGTTGATATTTATGATGAAAATGATGAAACAATCAAGCAGATTCATTCCATACAAATTACCGAAAGTGGAGAGAAAATTATTGTCAATGGAACAAAAGATCTATAATACTTTCAGTATATTTATATGTGATTGCTCTGGATATAAAGGTTATAAATTTTGAAACAATATTTAACTGAGAGTTTATTTAATGCAACTGAAGTAAAAAAGTAACCAGTTCATTATTGAACTGATACGTGAATAAATGATTGTTTTAAAAAATTAAAAACAGGGGCTGGTCATGAAAAAACAGATATTTTCTTTTACAATGCTTATTTCCTTTTATTTAGTCAAAATTCTATATTCGCAACCCCTGTCACAGTAGATTTTCAAGGTAATGTCGGCATGTTTACCTCGATAATCTCTGTCAATGGCAAGCCTGCCATTAGAATTATGGAATTGGATTTAAGTTTGTGTATCTCATAACTCGGGATTGTAAAGAATAAAGGCTCTAAGAATTTTAATCATTAAAGCGGTAATAATAAATTATTAAGAATTGCAAATATATCAGGTCGTTTCAGGTGACGGCCAAAGGTGGCGTTGTTTTTGCAAAGGTCTTGGTATATTGGAATTATAAATTTTAATGGAGTTCTTGGCGTGCACTTTGGCTGCACCTGAACTCTGCGTTAAGCGTAATAATTAAAATCTATGGGTGCCAAAGAAATACAAAAAAGTATCGAAAAATATGCGCTGTCATATGCAGAACTTCAGGGTTGGCAAGAAAAGTCAGAAATGATCCCTATCGGTGATCAAAAAACCGGATGTATAGGGGAGTTCTATGCGTATCTTTATCTGATAAAATTATTTCCCAACTCTAAAATTTCTTACGCTGGTCACAGTGAAAAGGGATGGGATATTGAAATTAGATCAAATCTTATAACGGAAAGGATACAGGTTAAAACTGTTTCTGCATATTCAACGACACGGGTATTATCACCAATCCATGATGGTTGGAATCAACTTTTTATTATCTATCTTGACAAAAGCTTCAAACCACTTGGGTTTTGGACAATTAAAGATGTTTCGATTGTCAAAGAAAACGGAGTTCTCAAAAGTCGTAAGTGCAGGAAGCCTGATAATTTGAATAGTGGTTCAAAAGATATTCCGTTTGGTAAAAATAGAGTGAAGGAACTTATTGTCGCAATTGATAGCGCAACCAGCGCTTAACCTGTCAGTTCAGGTGACAGCCAGGGAGGATATACCCCATGAAAATTAAAACAATGAATTTAATAATAATTTGTTCATTTCTATTTATCAGTTGCATGTCACCAAAAAATTATAAAAACATTGCTCCCAATAAGTCGGCATCACATAAAGTAACCCAAAAATCCCTTGCTCATATGGCGCTTACGAGTAAGCGATTATGTTTTGAAGCTGTACCTCAAATAATTGACCAGGACATTCTTGCTGATATTGCAATAAAACAAAGCATTTCTACTGGTTGCCGTAAAATTATAATAGATAAATTAACTAACCAAAAAGTTCTAACCGAAATTGCTATAAAAGAAAATGATTCAGGACTTCGAGAAAGAGCAGCTAAACGTATTACAGATCAGGATATTCTTAAAATACTGGTTTTAGAAGATGATAGCTGGCATGTTAGAAACGCTGCACTTAGTGGTATCACTGATCAATATTTTCTTACTCGTCTCGTTATGGATGACGCCCCCAGTAATGCCGGTCTTAAAGCAACCGCTGTTAGAAATTTAACTGATCAAAACTTACTATTTCAACTCGCTTTAAATGATGACGATCGTGGTGTTCGAGAAGCAGCGACAGGAATGATTACCGATGAAAAAATGCTTGAAGAAATTTTTACGGGGAGTAGTTCCTCTTTTCCACAAGGAATTGATGAAATTGGACTAACAAATCAAAAACTTTTAACTAAAATTATTCAAAGTGGCAATCGATATGCTAATGAGGCAGCTAATGAATTAATCCGTCTAAGAAATATAATTAAACAAAAAGGTCAGAGTTATAAAGCTGACCTTGTAGATCGTAGGTGTACTGCTATTTTCACAATGCTTTTAGAGCCAAATATAATTGAATATTATGGAGAACTGAATTTACAATGGATCGATGAATCGATAAATAAAATTTATGGCGGTTCTGCTAAGGGGGGCTCTCTATTAGTAGAACAAATATTTATTATAATAACAGACGGTTACAATAATAAAATATTTTCCAAATATTATTCTGGAGATCCAGCTCGTTCAAAAGAAGAGTTCACTTTCTTACATTCACAGCCTTACTCTTCTAGAACAAATGAGGCCAACATTAATATTAACGAAATTAGCAGAACATTATTAATGCCTTTTAATAAAAAGCAGCTAAGCAGTTTCAAAACATCGAATAATAAATTTTTACGACAGACTGCTCTGAATTTATTAAAATGATATTTAATCAAATGTTATAAGATCTTTATTTTTTAATAGCATGATACTAAGCTACTTTAAACATTATTTTGCCATTTATAATTCTTCAAAAAATTAAAATGTTAAATATATTGAAACATAACCACCTCATGCACTGGAATGCACACCAGCGTTGAGAAATTTTGCTCGATATATTTTATGGTCTCCAAATCGTCTTATTGCTTTTAGGTGTGCTACATGGTGTGCATCCGTGATGAGAGCGTTATGTTTCTTGAATTTGTATGAATAAATTACTTAAATATATTGAATCGGATACAATTGATAAAGACTCCGAGTACTATTTGACACTTGGCACTTCAATTGGAAGTTGGTGTTTACTTCTCTTCTTTTTAATACCAACCTTGATATCTTCAGGGAATAATATCTTTTTTAAAGATATTCAATTGAGCACTGCAATTTCAGGAACTGTCACGATTGTTTTATATTATATTCTAAATCCAATCATCTCTACTGTTTTTGTTAAATTCCAGAATCGTAAATTAGTTAAAAAACCGTTAAAATTTAGAAAAATTTACAGCTTAACTATTTCGTTTTGTTCATTTTGGACGGGTGATCCTCAAGCAGATCCCTAAACCAGTATTTTTTTGTGATCAGTGCATCAATTATCATTATACTTACTTTTATTTTTAAAACAAAAAATGCCCAGATGTTTGGATATCTGATTCTGGGTTCTATGATTGTCCATATGGTGCAGGCAGGAAGTGGATACACCGGTAGCCATAAAATGAGCTGTTGGCATCAGTTTTTTTTATTGACATAAATGTCATAAACCTTTAAATTATATTTTAGGCATGTTGTTGATTTTATTTTTCATTCATATCATCGTAAGAGGATAAGTTTATGAATAAATTTGCAGCGGTATCCATTTTTTTTCTGGTTTTCATATTATTCATTTTTTCAGCCGCAAGCCTGGTTGATGCCCAAGAACGTTTTCTTGATAATGATGATGGCACAATAACCGATACCAGGTTAAATGTCATGTGGTCCAAAACCGACAACCAGGGCAATATCAACTGGAGACAGGCTCAGCAATGGGTTAAATTCACGTTTCCCTACACACTTCCAGTAAGCTATGATAACTGGCGTTTGCCAACCCTTGATGAATTGAAGACACTTTATGATCGGGATGTCCACTATGAAGGATATGTGACAGACTGTGGACAGAGAGTGAAGATTTACTCTGTGTTTGAACTGACCTGTGGGTGGATCTGGGCATCGGAAATGAAATTCATTTCAGCCAAACTTTTCAATTTTCACCGTGGCTACTCATACACCGACAGAATCTCAAAATACAGGGCGTACAGGGTTTTGGCAGTTCGTAATATTGAATAACAGAAAAAATGGATTACAACATTTGAAAAATGAACATTTGTTAACCCGGTAAATGGATTATAGTTATTAATCAGATTACTGAGTTAAAGAGCCTTCCCTTGTATAAATCCGTTTTGTTGGAAAATCATTGAAGAGAAGGGGGGAGTCAGGCTTAGTTGCTTTTCATTAGCCTTAATTTTTGTATTCCTATGGCCGTACCGTAAAGAACAAAACCCAGAGGAAACAGATAATATTTATATGACAGGTCAATATCTAATAATGAGGCAATGGCGCCCGGATGAAATAAAACAAATGCACCCAGAAGAAAAAACGGAATTTCATACCATTTTATCTTGATAAAGCAAAATCCCTGGGCTAAGCATTCAAAACAGGACATTCCAACCAGGGCCATGGAGAATATTAAAAATGCCTGGGGCCATGAATTGATATTATGAAGTATAAGGTCTGGATTTATGACAAACATGAATGCAATGACTGAAGTTCTAATATCATATAAAAATCCCTGAATACCCGTAGGGATGGGTTCTGATTCTGCTATGGCAGCCGCAGCATATGCGGCCAATCCGACAGGCGGAGTATCATCGGCCAGAATTCCAAAATAAAAACAGAAAAGGTGCGCTGCCATTATGGGGATAACATAGCCATAGTTTCCCCCGACAACCACGATAATGGGGGCAGTTAAAGAAGCCATGACAATATATGTGGCAGTTGTCGGCAGTCCCATTCCAATTAACAGGCTTGCCATGGCAGTTATTAAAAGCAAAAGAAAAAGGTTTCCCCGGGAAAGATATTCGACAACATCTGAAATCATCCCTCCGATTCCCATGTTCACAACCCCAACAATTATTCCGGCAGCAGCACAGGCCAGTGCCACGGGAATCATATTTTTTGAACCCTTGACCAGACCGCTGAATATAATTTTAAAACTGCTTTTTATAGCCCAGATTATACTTTTCTTTTCTTTGAAAGATTGCCTGATTTCCTGGTAAAAAATGACAATAAAAATTAGAATAATTGCTTTATAGGCTGCAAGCATTGGAGTATGTCTTTGATAGATCAGCTCATAGAGAAGGACGCCTATGGGAATAAGATAATGCATCCCTTGTTTTAAAGTTTTCAGAAAATTCGGGATATCTGCAGGAGCAAGCCCCTTTATCCCTTGCTTGGAAGCTTCAAGATGGGTAATACAGAATAGTCCGAAATATGAAACAAAGGCAGGTATTGCAGCGGCCTTAACAACCGCAAGATATGGCACATTAACATATTCGGCTATTATAAACGCTGCAGCCCCCATAATCGGTGGCATGATCTGGCCATCCGTGCTTGAAGCGACTTCAATTGCAGCAGCCTTTTTCGCAGGGTAGCCGATTTTTTTC
>JAIOSM010000007.1 GCA_021107575.1 Desulfobacteraceae bacterium
GGTTATCCCAAAAGCCAGGATAGACCCGAACATATTCCTGCACCCATACGAGATATTAAGTCCCCAGAGCAATAGAATCAAATACAAAAATAAAAGAACAAAGCAGCCTAAAAATCCCCATTCTTCTGCAAGAACAGAAACAATAAAATCTGTGTGCTGTTCCGGAAGGAAAGAAAGAGTATTCTGAGTACCCTGTAAAAAACCTTTGCCCGTCAGCATACCCGAACCTATGGCGATTTTGGATTGAATGATATGATACCCTGCCCCCAGAGGATCTCTTCCCGGGTTAAAAAGAGTTAATATCCTTGATATTTGATACTCTTTAAGTAAAAAAACCCAGCACAAGGGGATTGCAGCAATACATAGCCCCATACAGGAAAGCAGGACTTTTCTTTCTACTTTCACAAACAAAGTCATGGAGACTGCTATTAACAAAAGTAGTATTGCAGTACCAAGATCAGGTTGTTTCGCTATCAATAAAAAAGGAACAATACATATAAGAGCCGGTTTCCCAAGCTTTTTAAAATTCAGCCCTCTTTCAGATACCAAGCCTGAATAAACTGAAGCAAGCATGATTATTAATGCTATCTTCATTATTTCAGAAGGCTGCATTGTAAATGGTCCAAAAGCAAGCCATCTTTGTGATCCCCCAACGTATTTCCCTGAAAAAAACACAACCACAAGTAAACCTATACAAAAAAGGTAGATAACTATACTTGCTTCATCAAAATATTTATAATCTAAAAAAAAAGCTATAACCATAGCTATAAAACCAAACGCCATCCAACTCATCTGCCTTTTAAACAAAGGGTGAATAACATACTCACTTCCGGCAGTCAGGGCACTGTATAAAATCACAAGACCTATTGATGCAATGGTAAAAACCAATAAAAGCAGCCCCCAGTCAAAATTTTCCAAAAGGCGTCTATCAAACATCATTATCTCCGTTCTTATTAATCTGATTTTTCATTACTTTTTTTCCATCAACCCTTTTATTTCAAAGTATTTTTCCACAACCGCTTTTGCAACAGGCCCTGCTCCGGAAGAACCATGTTGCCCATGTTCAATTAAAACAGAAACTGCTATTACAGGATTTACAGCAGGAGCGTAGCAAATAAACCAGGCATGGTCCCTAAGATGATACGGCAGTTTATCTCCATCGACCTCCTCACCTTGTTTTATACTAAACACCTGTGCTGTGCCAGTCTTGCCTGCCATTTCGACTCCTTTTATCCTGACAATCCTGGCTGTCCCTTTTTTGCCCTGCACTACATCAAAAAGCCCTTTTTTTACAATTTTTAAAGTCTCTTCACTTGCGGGAAGACTGCCGGTTATTTCAGAAGATGTCGTTTTTAAAACATCGCCATCTGAGTTTTTGACAAGCTTTAAAATCTGAGGTTTATAAAGCACACCACCATTTCCCACCGCTGCCATCAAAACTGCCATCTGAAGAGGCGTGACAAGATCATAACCCTGCCCTATAGCGATAGAAAGGTTCTCCCCACCCTGCCAGGGTTCACCAAAACGTTTTAACTTCCATTGAGAAGTTGGGATAAGTCCTATAAGTTCATTGGCAAGATCAATTCCTGTCTGCCTAGCAAGACCACATCCTTTTGCATATTTAGCAAGTGTATCAACTCCTACTTTTTCGCCCACATGATAGAAAAAAACATCACATGATTGCTCTATGGATTCAATTATACCAACCTCACCATGCCCACTCTTTTTCCAGCATCGATATACTCGATTTCCATATTTATAATAGCCGGGGCAAACAGACTTTGTGTTAAGATCAATTAATTTTTCTTCCAATGCGGCAATTGCACTCACAATTTTATAAATAGAACCCGGGGGGTATTCACCCTGAAATGCTTTATTTATCATGGGTTTCTTAGTGTCGGAAATTAATTCTTTCCATTTTACAGTAGAAACGCCACCAATAAAATCGTTCTGATCAAAAGAAGGCGCACTTGCCATTGCAAGCACCTCCCCATTTGATGGGTCTATGGCTATTACTGCCCCGGCCTTTTCCTTGAGCATGGATTCAGCAATATGTTGCAATTCAAAATCAACAGTTAAATAAAGATTCTTACCCGGAATGGGGTCTACCTCTTTTAAAATCCTTATTACCCTGCCATTGGCATCGACCTCTACCTGCCTTCCGCCCCTGCTGCCCCGGAGTAATTCTTCAAAACTCTTCTCAAGACCATATCTGCCGACAGAATCACCTGAAGTTACTCCTGAATACTTCTTACTCTCCAATTCCTTCTTGTTGACCTCACCTATGTATCCTAGAAGATGAGCACAGCTTTTCTTATAAATATAATTCCTTCGCGGTTCAACAGCTATCATAATCCCGGGAAGATCAAAATTATGAGCTTCAACAACTGCAAGTTGTTTTCGTGATATATTTTTCCTTAATACAAATGGCTGATAATAAGATTTTTGCTCAAACTGATTGACTTTTTCCCAAAGCTCTTGATAAGGCACATCAATCAGCTCTGAAAGTTTATTAATTGTTTTTTTTAAAGGTCTTGCATCCTCAAGCACTATCTTCAAATTAAAAGATGGACGATTATCAACAAGCAGAACACCGTTTCTATCATAGATAAGTCCTCTAGGCGCTTTTACAGTCTTCAATCTTATACAATTATTTTTTGAAAACCGCCGGTATTCTTCTCCTTTGATAATTTGAAGATATATTAATCTAAATACAAGCAGAATAAAAACAACTGCAATGCAGACACTCGCACCCATCAACCTTTTTTTAATCCATTCTCTATCCGGATTTTTTGCAAACTGTGACAAAGCAGCCTCTAAGTATAATCTGATTTCTTTTTCATCTTACTTGTAAAATTTGTGAAAATAACTTCATATTTTTTTTGAACAATTGTAATTATTTCAAGAGCTAAAGGGATAAAAACAGATGCCCAGAACATTTGCTTTGCCATGAGATAGTAATTTAAAGACAAAACACCATTATTACCCTGATTAATAAAAACTGAAAGAATTAAAAATACAGATTCTATTACAACTGCTGTAGCTGCAATAATTATATAAAAACCAATGTTTCGTAAAAAAACAAACTGTTTTAATCCCTGCACTATTACATATATCCATATGTATGTTGTAAGATATAAACCGAAATGCACACCGGAAACGCTATCAACAATACATCCAATCACAATAACAGCGATAATCACTCCAGGATGTGTAAAAACAAGGCTTAAGTAAATAATATTAATAATTAGCAAATCAAAAGAATGATGGGAAAGAAAAAAGTCAGGAAAGACTGCAGTTTGCATTATGGTTAAAAAAAGAGTTAGTATTACGAAAAAAGAAATTTTCATTCTTACATCTATTACCTGTTGTTGTCTGTTATTACAACAAGTACCTCTTCTATTTTATCAAAATCAACACAGGTCTTTATGATAATTTTCTGAAAAAGCTGGGATGGTTCTTTTTTCACATTAACAACTTCCCCTACTTTCAAGCCTTTTGGGAAAATTTGATCAAATCCTGATGAGATGATGATTTCACCTGTTTGAATTTTATCTTTTCGCAATGCATATCTGAAAAAACACTCCTTGCCACTACCTCCTTTAACAATTCCCCTGACTCTTGAATTCTGTACCAATGAATCGACCGCACTATTTCTATCGGTAATCAAAAGTATCCTTGCATAATTTGGTGCGACTTTAATCACATGCCCAACAACCCCTTCTGAGACTACAACAGGGAGCCCTTTTGACAATCCATCTTTCTTCCCTTTATCAACCATGATAGTTTTAAACCATGGAGAAGGGTCCCTCGCAATTACCTTCGCTGCAACAAAGCTATATTCAACAGATCGTGTAAAATTTACCAGCTTTTTTAGACGATTATTCTCAAACTCAAGTTCCCTGGCTCTGCTTTTTATTCTATCAATATTTGCAAGTTGTTTTTTAAAATCAACATTCTCTTTTGCTGCAGAAACTACACAAAAGTAAGCTATCCAGACATCTTCAATCGCTTTAATACTTTTTGATACATCCATCTGAAACGGTGCAACCAGAGTTATAGCCACTCGCTCAATACCATTTTCATCCACAGATTCTCTGCTGCTCATTGTCAATACTGCAAAATTAATCGCAATCAGCAGAAGACCTCCAATCAAAAAAAGCATTTTACGGGAAAACATTAAATCAGTCTATTACAACCTCTTTCAAAATATCTATATTATCCAATGCCTTGCCACATCCTATTGCCACTGTTGAAAGAGGGTCATCTGCCACAACTATTGGCAATCCACTTTTTTCCTTTAAAAGTTTATCAAGGTTTTTCAACAATGCACCACCGCCGGCAAGCACAATCCCCCTGTCAACGATATCTGCAGCAAGCTCCGGAGGTGTTTGTTCCAACGCTATTCTTACAGTTTCAACAATGGCATCAATCTGTTCAGATATTGCCACTCTGACTTCTTCTGAATCAATTGCCAGAATTTTAGGAATCCCAGAAACAAGGTCTCTGCCCTTTACCTCAATAGTTTCAAGGTCATCAGGGTCAGGATATGCATTTCCAATTTCAATTTTGATCAGCTCGGCTGTTCTCTCCCCTATAAGAAGGTTATATTTCCTTTTTATATGTTGACTAATGGCAGCATCCATCTTATCACCTGCTACTCTGAGTGAACGGGTATAAACAATACCTGCAAGAGAAATTACAGCTACTTCAGTAGTTCCACCGCCAATATCGACTACCATATTACAGGTTGGTTCTGTAATGGGAAGCTCAGCTCCAATCGCTGCAGCCATTGGCTCCTCAATCAAAAAGACTTCTCTTGCTCCAGCAGATTCAGCAGATTCCCTGACAGCTCTTTTTTCGACCTGAGTGATCCCGGAAGGGACTGCAATAACAATTCGAGGGCGGACAAGCGCGCTTCTGCCATTGTGAACTTTTTTAATAAAATATTTCAGCATGGCTTCGGTAACATCAAAATCGGCAATAACACCATCCCTCATGGGACGAATAGCAACTATATTACCAGGAGTTCTTCCAAGCATTTTTTTAGCTTCCAGCCCAACTGCAAGGATTCTGTTCTTAGATTTCTTATCAGTTCTGACAGCAACAACCGAAGGCTCGTTCAGTACAATGCCTTTCCCTTTCACATATATAAGAGTATTTGCTGTTCCAAGATCAAGGGCCAAATCATTTGAAAAAGCACCTAGGAGAGAATCAATTATAAGGTTCATATCACACCTTTTATTATATTGTTTAGTCTAAATACTGTCTGCAATTCATAGTAATCTTAATTGCTAACAAACTTATCGATTTTTTACAAGAATAAAGAAACAAATTTACAGATAAACCAAATAAACTTATAGGATTTGCTCCATTATCAAATTATGAATTTGAGGTCTGAAAAATTTTATTTTCTCATTTTTTCTGTCAGGATGGACACGATTGGTTAACAATATTATAATTATAGAGTTTTCCGGGTCTATCCAGAAAGAAGTACCTGTAAACCCTAAGTGTCCAATTGACTTGTCTGAAAAATACTTTCCTGATGAAGAACCATATTTTGAAGGGGTATCGAATCCTGCTTTAAATTCTGATTCTTTCTTCTTAACCATAAATTTTTGCATAAGCTTACTGTTCAAGGCTTTTGTCTCTTTGCCTTTTATAGCATTCATAATCTCCATTGAAATCTGCCATACAGAAAAAGCATCACCAAAGAGCCCTGCATGTCCTTCGATCCCACCAACTACCCATGCATTGTCATCATGGACTTCTGCTCTAAGAAGCTTTTCCCGCCATGGACATTTCTCAGTAGGAACAATTCTTTCATATAAATCAGCCGAAGAAGCCGAAGGATTTGAATGAAGGCTGAAGTTGTCAATAAAGAAAAAATCATCAATCCCGAGCACTTTGTAAACTTGCTCATCAACAAACCTGTCAATTCTTTTTCCTGAAATAATTTCCACAACCCAGGCAAGAATAATAAATCCTAAATCACTATATATCTGATTCTCTCCAGGTTTGCCCACAAGTGGCTCTGTTATGATGAGTTCACGTAACTTGTCTCTTCGTAAAGTCTTTTTATTATTTGTCAATTCTTTAAAATACTCTTTATGGGCAACAAGGCCGGAAGTATGATATAAAAGTTCCCTTATTGTAATATCAGCCTTGGAATTCAGGGAGACTTCTTTGATAATGCTTGAAAGATCCTGATCCATTAATAATTTG
>JAIOSM010000052.1 GCA_021107575.1 Desulfobacteraceae bacterium
CGTGCAAGCAAACGCAGTTTGATTGTGCGGTTCAAGGTGACCGGTCCAGTTCCTTGTTCTGGCGCAAGGCGCCGGAATAAGGAACTGACGTAGTCAGCACCGCGATTCTCGGCGGCGCAGCCGCCGAGAACGCTGTAAATCTGCGGCTTGTCCGTAGCATTTGATTCGTTGGAATTAAGCATGATTTCGCCCGATCTGACCACAATCTACTGTGGTTGTTGCTATGCTTTGTTCATTTCAACGAAGGCTTCCCAAGTGAATATTCATCGAAGCCAATAACCAATTACTGTTCCAATTAACCCAAAACTTGCTTTTTGAATTGCCTGATCTGTGCTTTTAAAAATTAAATAAAAACAAGCGACCAATACTATAGTCGAAATAACCACCTGCATGATAACTTTTGTATAAGAGCGGGCATATTCTAATCGTAACAAAAGTTCATCGTCATCTGCACCGGCATCAACAGGGTATTTTCTTGCGTCCAAAACCTTTACAACAAAATCAAACTGATTGCCAAATATTTTCAATTAATTTTCTCCTTCATAAAGAACAATAAAAGTGCAGGTGGCAGTGCCGCCAACAGAAATGGTCAAAACAAGTTTGACTTGAATTTTTTGCTTTTTATTTTTTTCTTCGTTTAATGCTATTCCTTGATCAAGATAGTAGACGTAATCACCCATATACATTGTGCATTCTGTAAAATTACACCTATTCTTCTCCGCCAACTTCAAACCTTCTACGATAGCCTCATAGTTTAATCTTTCTATAGAAATCAGGCCTTCAAAATTCTGGTCAACATAATCAAAAGAGTTACAGGAAATGATTAAGAGCGTTTTATTGTGTTTGTTAGCAAATTTTTGAGTCTTTGTAATATCTATACTTTCTCCATTTGGTAGTTTTAACAAACCTTTATGGTTGTGTCCTACCAAAATAATAGTATCATTTGTTTCTGAGGTGATTAGGCTATTAATATATTTTACATTAATTTCATTGGAATTGTGCGGTTGTTGAAGTGTATTAATGCCCTGCAAAGAATTATGAACACTATCAATTTGTTTTTTGATCATTTGAATATCTTTATCATTGAGACTTGTTCCATAGATATTCTTAATACTGTCCATATCATCTGGAATAGCAAATATAACTTTAGGTGATTTAACCCACGAATGAAAAAATTCTTGCGCATCAGTTATTGATTGAGCTCCCTTGTAAAAGACCCTGCCCTCTGTTTTTATAATCTTCTTTCTATATGATTTGTTGGATAACTTGAGTTGATCTACTTCGATATAATCATATCTTCCTGCATTGTTCAATTCGGGATCGGCAATTGGTGATAATTTATAAATACTACCTCCATCGCTACCTAAAAGAATCGAAGTCATCAAATTATTGCAAGACGTCGGATCTTTAATATTTGAATTATCAAAAGAGAAGCAATACGAAGGAATAGAGATGATCACCAGTATTACAAATGTCACAAATATTATTTTTTTTCTCATGCTTTATCACCTTTGCTAATAGTTTTATGGCCGTGAACAACCTAAATCTGCGGCTCGTCCGCAGCATTTGACTTGTTTTAAATTTATAGTGCGTTAATCAAGGTTCAATTTACTGCTATCAATTATTCACATCTATTCAGTTTCAATAGAAATTTTTCCCGAGAATCAATAGAAAAAATAACAAGTCTATTTCTATCTGAGGCTATGTAAGCATAGCAATTATATCGTGTGTTATGATTCCTTCTAAGCAACCCCTTATTTTGATCATCAAGAAGCTCTTTTTTATAAATTATATTAGCTGAATTATTATGGGTTGTGCCTATCAGTGATAGTTTATATCCTTTACCAATAGCGATATTGTTGATATCAACTCTCCATTCAGCGAATATGTTACTATCTTTGTCTTCAATTTCAAATTTTTCTTGATTATTGTTCTTCCATTCCCCAGTGAACTTAGCGAGTTGGCCATTCTCATTATAATATGCGCTTGTATATTGACGAAAATATTCTCTATATTCATTTCCTTCTTTTAAAATTTTATTCCAATCCTTATTATCTTTTTCTATCTTTTCATTAATTCGGGCCAGAGAGCCTACAACATCTTCGTTTGACTTTTCAAGATCTTCTGCCTTTTCAATCATTGCTTTTGCTTCATCTATAAACCCATAATGTAGATAATGGTTCGCCAAATTGGACATGGCTAATATATTTCCCAATTCGGCTGCTTTCTTATAGAATTCAATCCCTTTAGTGTTTATATAAAGGTCTGAGGCTAACGCACCTAAATTATTAACTGCGGACTTGTTTTCACTGTCGAGTGATATAAGAGTATCGTAATTGTTAGCAGCCAAATGAGTCAGTTCTGTTGAGGCTTGGAGATGAGCACTACTATAAAGTAACCCTTTATCATCAGGATTCATTTCAATTGTTTTTTCTAAAGCGAGTGCAGCCAATATTTTATTTCCTTTAGCTTTTTCAACTGCTGAAATACCTTTGTATAAAACCGTTTTCTCTTGGTTAGTAGATACAGTTTTTAACCGAGACTCTAATAACATAGCAGCTATATCTGACTGATTATTATTAATATATGCATTAGCAAGATTACAGATATAATGGGTTTTATTTGATTCCTCCATTGCTTCGTCAATGGATGTTTCCCAAAGATTGATAACTTTTAAATAATCTTTTGCCCTGGAATAGCAGATGGATAAATTTGTAAGTACAATTCTTTTTTGTTCCTCTGCTTCACTTTTTTTTACATGCTGCTCTAATTCAATGAGACCACTTTTTTCACCTGCTTCTGTGTATAATAATCTTAGATATGTTGCTTCGATATGGACTTTTTCGAGTTTGTCCGTCTCATCATTGTAATAATTTTCAAATATGTTTTTTGCTTTATCAGGCTGTTTATTTTTAAAAGCCTCCCAAATATTAAAAACATAACAGCTATTTAGATTTTCAATTTGTTTTGAATCTTCTGGGTCTGGTTTTGCCTCATCGATTATGTTTTTTTCTTGGATGATATGATCGCTAATTTCTTTAACCTGTTGAGTTGGTTCAACGGCTTTTATTTGAGCTTTTTGTCCCATTAGATCAAAGCTTAGGCTGACGAACCTTTGACAAAAATTGATTAAAGGTTTTCGAAAAATTAAAATAGAGATTATTGCAAAAAAGCACCATTGAATTTCAGTAAAGAATGAAAATATCCTATCCATTAAGGGCATCAAATTTTCTACATTTATATCCATGATTAATTTGACCTTATCAAAAAATGTTCTGTTCACATCATAATTTACAGTTGTGTCATATCATCGTTTACACATTATTTCTTTTTAAACGACCAATTTCATCCATAATCCTTAACTTGTTTTCATCAAAATACCCTAACATTTTTTGTCTGAAATATATACGCCAGATTCCATTCCCCAATTCTTCTAAACCTACATACTTATCAAAAAGAGTAGTAGAGACCATAACCCATTTGGTAGAACGCC
>JAIOSM010000231.1 GCA_021107575.1 Desulfobacteraceae bacterium
ATCAAGCAGGGATGATTTTACTCAAAAACTTAAAAAAGTAACATTTCAGGCAGAGGTGGGTGCTGTCTTTGTTAAAGGCCAAAGAGTAACTCTCCTTGGTGATCATCTTTCTGAAAAAATCGATTATGACAATGCCCGACTTGTACAAACAAATGTTAAAAGAGCTTCTTTGATCTGTAAGGCTGATCTTGTAAGCCAGGTTGTTATTGAATTTACAAAACTTCAGGGAGTCATGGGAAGAATCTATGCAGCAAAATCAGGTGAGACTAAAGATGTTGCAGATGCGATAGAGCAGCATTACAGACCTGTATTCTCAGGAGGAAAGCTCCCGGAAAATGATACTGCAAGAATTCTGGCAATCTCTGATAAAGTTGATACAATTTGTGGTTGTTTTTCAATCGGGCTTATACCTACAGGTGGATCTGACCCTTATGCTTTAAGAAGGCAGGGTATTGGTATTTTGCAGATTATACTTGATCAAGGGCTGACTTTTTCTTTAAAAGAACTTATTGATAAGGCTGTAAAAGCATTTACTGACAATGATCCCAAAGCAATTGAAATATCAAAAACTGTAATTAAGTTTTTTGAAGTCAGGATGGTCAATATGCTGGCAGACAAAGGATATTCAAAGGAAGCAGTTAAATCTGCCCTTGCAGCATCTTTTGATAATGTGCCGGATGCTTTTTTAAGGATTAAAGCAATTGACGTTTTAAGAAAGCAATCTGATTTTGAACCATTCTCAATTGCATTTAAGCGTGTTGGCAATATATTAAAAAAGTCTGCCCCGGATAAAACCTTGAATGTTAACGCCGACCTGTTGGAAGAGAATGCAGAAAAAGATCTTTACAATGAAGTTAAAAATTTTGAAAAAGAAATTAAATCTCTATCTAAAAAAGGTGATTATGATGGAGCATTAAAGAAAATTGCTCAGTTACGCCCTGCTGTTGATAATTTTTTTGATAATGTCATGGTTCTGGTTGATGATGAAAAAATTAAAACCAACAGAATCGCTTTGCTTCTGGAAATTGACAGACTTTTTCAAAATATTGCAGATTTTTCAATACTATAAAATAAGGAGAAAAAAATATGGCAGGTTTTGATCCTGAACAGGACAAGAAGTTAAAAGAATGGAGATGTGAAGAAACAGGACTTTGTATTTCTATTTGTCAATATAAAGATGGAGAACCAAAGGTTCAGATAGGGCCCAGAATAATTAAGAAAAAAGATGGAACAGACGGTGCTCCAAGAAAAGCAGGCAGGTTTACCATTGAAGATGTTATGTGGATTTATGAAACTATTGATGAGGTAAAGGATGAATTATCCGGCCTTGTCGGCCCTGAATAGTAAATCTCTGATCCCAGTACCCCGGGGCAGAAAATCTGCCAATTTTGGGAAGGTTGCAGTTCTGGTGAGCAGTGATCAGGATTTTAAAAATATCAGGTCAAATTCTTTAAAACCCGAGTCATCAAGTTTATATCTAAGCACTTTTTTTACAGATAAAGAAAAAGTTTCCTTTGCAGGGCCATATATTGGAGCACCTTATGGAGTAGTGTTGCTGGAATCCATGATAGCAAGAGGAGCCTCAAAAATATTAGTATTGGGATGGTGTGGTGCTGTCTCAGATAAGCTTAAGACCGGGGATCTAATAATACCTTCAGCTGCAATATCAGATGAAGGTACATCAAGAAATTATGTAGAGGAAAATTATAAAGGCGTTTGTGATGATTTTCCAGTCATTAACCCCTCTGCATCATTAGTCCGCGCTTTTGGGAACCAACTTGGTAGCATGGATCTTAAGTTTACTAAAGGAAAAATCTGGACAACAGATGCAATATATCGGGAGACTCCGGAAAAAGTTGAATTTTTTAGAGATAAGGGAGCTTTTGCCGTTGAAATGGAATGCTCAGCTCTTTTTGCAGCAGCTCATTATAGAAATATTGAAATAGCAGCATTACTTGTTGTCTCAGATGAGCTGAAACCTACAGAATGGATACCGGGATTTCATACAAAAGAATTTAAAGAAGCACGAAAAAAAGCATGTAAAGCAATTGTTGAGTTTGCCACTGAATTAAATCAAGGGGAATTGAACCAAGAGGAATAATCATGGTGGCTAAAAAAAGAGAATATAAAGAAATAAAAAAAGAGGCCCATAGCCTTAAAGAGAAACTTATAGAGCACAGCCACAGATACCATGTTCTTGATGACCCGATAATTTCTGATGCAGAGTATGACAGACTTATGCAGCGCCTGATTGATATTGAAGATCAATATGAAGAGCTTGTTTTACCTGATTCGCCTACAAAAAGAGTAGGCGCTCCTCCTTTAAAGGCTTTTACAACCGCTGTTCATTCTTTTCCCATGCTTGGGCTTGATAATGCATTTTCTGATCAGGAAGTTTTAGATTTTAACGACAGGATAAAGAAAAATTTAAATCAAGAAAATATTCTCTATACTGTTGAACCAAAACTTGATGGTGTCGCAGTGGAACTTGTATATGAAAATGGTTTGTTAACGACTGCTATTACCAGAGGAGACGGAACTTCCGGGGAGGTTGTGACAGAGAATATCAGAACAATTGGAAGCATACCGCTTAATTTGTCCGGGCAGGGCAATACAGAAGTTCCTGAGCTTCTTGAGGTACGAGGTGAAGTAATAATAAACAGACAAGATTTTGATACTTTAAATAAACAAAGACTTGAAAATAATGAAAATCTTTTTGCAAACCCAAGGAATGCCGCAGCAGGTTCTCTTCGTCAGCTTGATTCCAAAGTTACAGCAAAAAGACCTTTAGACATATTTATTTACGGGGCAGGGGACATGCTGGGGTTGAATATCAGGTCTCAAAATGAAATGTATAATAAATTCAAGAAGTTCGGGTTTAAAATTACTCCGCATATTAAAAGCAGGGTCACCATACATGAAGCGCTTGCCTGGTATAAAGAACTTGAAGCCTTAAGAGAACAGCTGCCATATGAGATTGATGGCATGGTTATCAAAGTTGATGATATTGAAATCCAGAAATTTCTCGGGCAAAAGGCAAGAAGTCCCAAATGGGCAATCGCATATAAATTTCCTGCAATGGAAGAAGTTACAAAGATTGAGGGTATTATTATCCAGGTGGGTAGAACAGGCACATTAACACCGGTTGCACTGCTTGAGCCTGTTAATATCGGAGGTGTGACAGTCAAAAGAGCAAGTCTGCACAATAGTGACGAAATTGAC
The DNA here is from genome assembly GCA_021107575.1 of Desulfobacteraceae bacterium. Lineage (GTDB taxonomy): Bacteria > Desulfobacterota > Desulfobacteria > Desulfobacterales > Desulfobacteraceae > JAIOSM01. The sequence goes on from JAIOSM010000231.1 coordinate 3,223, forward strand.
CGTATGGATATACGGGTTGGAGATTCTGTGCTTGTTATCAGGGCAGGAGATGTTATCCCTAAAGTTATAAAAAGACTTGGACAGAGAGAGGAAAATTATCACCTGCCTTTTAAAATGCCAGACCTTTGCCCTGTGTGTAAAAGTGTGATTAAAAAAATTGAAGGCGAGGTTGCCTATAAATGCATAAATGTGGCATGCCCGGCCCAGATAAAAGAAAGACTTAAACACTTTGTTTCAAGGGATGGTTTTGATATTGAAGGTATAGGTGATAAATTATCAAAACAACTTGTTGAGCAAGGATTGATCAATTCAGTTGCTGATCTGTTCTACCTTCAAGAAAAAGACCTTTTAAAGCTTGAGCGTGTGGGAGAAAAATCTGCCATAAATATTGTAAAAGCAATCAAAAGTTCAAAAGATATTTCTTTTAAAAGGTTTGTTTATGCTCTGGGCATAAATTATACAGGTGAAACTGCTGCAAGGTTACTTGCAGAAAAATACAAAGATTTTAACCAGCTTGCCAAAGCCACAATTGGTGAAATTGAGGATATTGATGGTATTGGGCCAATAACATCAACATCAGTATATAATTTTATTAAGTCATCTGAAAACAGTTTAATTATTGATAAAATGATAGATGCCGGTGTTAACATTTTTAACGACAAGACTTATGCTGCAAATTCTGATAACCTGCCAGATAATGTATTTTTTAATAAAAAAGTTGTACTTACAGGCACTCTTGAGACAATGACAAGAAAAGAGGCAAAAGATATATTAATCCATTGTGGTGCAAAAGTAACTTCAAGTGTAAGTTCTAAAACAGACTTTGTTATTGTTGGCAAAGACGCCGGCAGCAAACTTGTCAAAGCGAAAGATTTAAAGGTTAAAATAATTGAGGAGCAAGTTTTCAAACTAATGCTGGAATAGAAAACTTAATATTAACAACTAATACGGCTATGCCTTTTATACTGTATTAGGTAAATGCGATTAGCAAAATGATAGGATTTAATTTACATTGGATTTATGCTCATCTGATAGGCGACTTTCTGTTGCAAAACGATTGGATGGCAGGGAACAAAAAGAAAAGCAGCTTAATATGTCTGGTGCATATAATTACATACATGATACCATTTATATTTACAGAACTGAATTGGATCCAATTACTATTAATAGCAGTACAGCACTACATACAAGACCGGACCAATTTTATAGTCTGGTTTTGCAGAACCACCAATAAATTCCAGGACAATTCTATTAAAATTTTTGGGCATGTTATAGTTGATAATGTGATTCACATCCTTTGGATGGCAATGGTCGCTTATTATTTTGCCTAATATTCTGCGAATATATGACCGCTCTAAACCTTTCTGATTTTTTCAGGATAGGAATACATAAAAGCAAGGGGTATTCAATCTTACACACATTGATGCAGTTTGATTTCATTACTAAAGATGCGGGAACAAAGAAGTATTCTTTAGGTCCGGGACTGTTGGCACTCGCAAAAAATGTGCAGGATAATTTTGATATCAGGAAAATATCTGAAGTCTATTTAAAAAACCTTGCCAACGAAACCAAAAGCACAGTACTCCTTGGGATCATCAGCAATTTTCAGTTTTATATATCTGCAACATATGAAGGATCTGATACTATTGGAATTACTATTCGAGCGAATCAGGTACTTAATATTACCCATGGTGCTCATGGTAAAGCAATTGCTGCATTTTTGGATGAAGAAGCGCAACAAAAATTATTGGCAAAAAAAGAACTTTATTTTTATGGTAAAGACAAACCCTTTGATATGAAAGTTCTTAAGGAAGAATTGTCATTGTGTCACAAAACCGGTTTTGCTGTTGACCATGGTGGTGTCACTCCCGGCATTAATGCACTGAGCTCTCCGATTTTTGATTCGGACCAGGAAATTATTGCAGGGATTGTTCTTGTTGGAACTTTTACTAAAAATAAATTTGCAAAATATGGAGCTAAAGTTGCTGCTATCAGCAAAGAGATATCGAAGCGATCCGGTGCAAAAATTTAATATAAAAGGGTAGGGATATGAGTAATAATATAGAAATAGTAAAAACAACCACATGGTCAGCAGGCCCTGGATGCCATGGTGGATGCGGTGTTGAAGCGCATATTAAGAATGGCAAATTAGTAAAAATTGAAGGAGACCCTGATCATCCCTGGAATCAGGGCAGGCTTTGTGCAAGAGCTCTTGCAATGACCCAGTATATTGATCATAAGGACAGGTTGAAAAAACCTTTAAAAAGAGTTGGAAAGCGAGGAGAGGATAAATTTGAAGAAATATCCTGGGATGAAGCTTTTGATATTATAGAAGAGAAAATGAATAAAATCCGTGAAGATTTTGGACCCGAAAGCATGATTTTTTCTATGGGAACAGGCAGAGACATCGGACCCTGGATATGTATGCTTGCTTATGCTTATGGCAGTCCAAATGTTATGTTTGCCTTGAGCGGCAATGCATGTTACAGCCCACGAATCGCAGCTCTTGATACAATTCAGGGTGATTACAGTGTTTTTGATGCAGCCCAGTGGCTTCCCGGTCGCTATGATAATCCTGAATACAAAGTTCCTGAGTGTATGATTATCTGGGGATATAATATTCCTGCGACCTGCCCTGATAATCTTTTTGGACACTGGATAATAGATTTAATGAAAAAGGGTACAAAGATTATATGTATTGATCCAAGACTTTCATGGTTTGCATCCCGTTCAAAGTACTGGCTTCAGATAAGGCCTGGAACTGACGCTGCGCTTGCCATGGGTTTTCTCCATGTAATTATTGAAGAGAAGCTCTATGATCATAATTTTTTAAAAAAGTTTACTGATGGTCCAAGACTGTTACGAGAAGATAATGGGAAATTATTAAGAGAAAGCCATGTAGTAAAGGGCGGCTCTGTTGAGAATTTTGTTGTTTTTGATAAAACCTCCAATACGATTGCAATTTGGGATACAACTTTACAGGAATATAAGTCAAAAATTAAATCAGGTAAGACTAACCCTGCATTTTCAGGTCAGTTTGAAGTTGATGTGCTGGGTGGTAAAAAAGTTCAATGTACAACAGTCTGGGATAAATTTTGTGAAAACGCAAAACAATATTCTCCTGAAGAAGTCGAAAAGATCACCTTTGTTCCGGCTGATAATATTATAAAGGCTGCAAGATTTTATGCTAAAAGCAAGCCCGCATCAATTCACTGGGGAGTTCCCATTGATATGACTCCTGAAATAACTCCTCTGTGTCATGCAATTGCAGCGCTCTGGGCTTTAACAGGAAACCTTGATGTGCCGGGCGGTAATGTTTTTACGCGATCTGCTTTTAATGCAGTTGCCTATGCTCTTCCCGGAGCTGAAGGTGTTATTAAACTAAAAGATCAGGATCAGGATAAAACTCGTATAGGCAGAGATAAATATGGTCCTTTTAATAAATTTATCTGGCGTTGTCAGACTGATACGGTAATCGATCAGATTTTCAGTGGTAAGCCTTATCCTGTTAAAGGTCTGTGGATGCAGACCTGTAATCCTCTTTCTGGTATCGGGCTTGATCCTAAATTGTGGCAAAAAGTTTTGGGAAAGCTTGAATTTATAGTTGGTGTTGACCTTTTTATGACACCTTCATTACGTTATGCAGATATCATACTTCCCGCATCAACATTTCTTGAAAAAGATGGTGTAAGATCATGGTGGGTGCCGCTTCAAACAATTAATAAAGTATTAAAAGTGGACGATTGCAGGCCTGATGCTGAGATCAATTTTGAACTTGCAAAAAGGTTTGATCCTGATTTTAAATGGGAAAAGCTTCATGATCTTTTTGATGACATTATTGAACCTTCGGGAATGAATTTTAAGGAGCTTCAGGAAAAAGGATGGGCATTGCCTCCGGAAGGACATCCATCCAGGCCGTATCACAGACACGAAAAAGGCCTGTTGCGGAGCGATGGGAAGCCTGGGTTGACAACACCCACCGGCAAGTTTGAATTGTATGCAACATTGAGAGAAGAATGGAACCTTGAACCATTGCCTTATCATAAAGAGCCTCCATTTACTCCGATTTCAAGGCCTGATCTTGCAAAGGACTATCCATTGATATTATCAACAGGCAGAAGATCACCTGTCTTTTTTCATACTGAGCATAGAAATATCCCGTGGTTAAGAGAGCTTGACCCTGATCCTGTTGTGGAAATTAATCCTGATACTGCAAAAGAAAATAATATTCTGCACGGAGAATGGATAATTGTAGAAAATTGGATGGGAAAAGCTCAGTTTAAAGCAAAAGTAACAGAAATTGTCCCTCCCTGGATGGTAATGGCTGCACATGGATGGTGGTTCCCAGAAGAAAAAGATGATCCATTATTTAAAACATTTAAGTCAAATATAAATATGCTTATACCCATGAATAATCAGGGAAAGGACGGTTTGGGCGCTCCGATTAAACATCTTTTGTGCAGGATAAGAAAACCACTATCTAATGAGATTGTACATAATGAGGAAGAAAGGATAAATCAATGTCAGAATTAGAAACACCTCAATATGGAATGCTTATAGATTATGAATATTGCACAGGTTGCCAGACTTGTGTAGTTGCCTGCAAGCAGGAACATAAACACAGTGCAGGTAAACTTGGAGGAGTGGAAGTCCAGGAATTAATTCATAAACTTCCCAATGGTAAATTATATATTACTAATATGCCTTTTTTTACAGAGATGTGCGTTTTTTGTGTAAAAAGGGTTAAAGAGGGGCTTGAACCAGCATGTGTAAAACATTGCATGGCAAATATTTTAACTTTTGGTGAGATTGATGACCTAAAAAAAGAGATACCTGAAAAACGTAAATCAATTCTCTGGATAAAAGGGTAGATTTAGTAAGCAGTGTGTGAGTCTCACTTGATGAAAGCTTGCTATTAAGGGATTTATTTGTTATTTAAAGCTGGATATAAAAATAAATTAGCTTAAAAATTAAAAAACTTATGACAGATAAAAATAGCCAGAATAATAATAAGACTAATAGTAAAACCAGAATAATTAAAAGACGAAGAAAGAAAAAACTTGTTTATTCAGTGATCAAGTGGGGTGTAATTGTCAGCACCATAGGGATATTACTTTTAACCTGCACTTTTGGTGGTTTATACTTTTATATAAGTAAAGGACTTCCAAAGATTGATACATTACAGGATTATTCTCCTTCAACAGTGACAAATGTTTATTCTGACGATCAAAGAAAAATTGGGGAGTTTTATAATCAAAGAAGGATTGTCATCCCACTTTCCGAGATGTCAACACAGCTGCAAAATGCTTTTGTTGCAGCAGAGGATTCACGATTTAGAGAACACCCCGGCATTGATTTTTTTAGTATTTTCAGAGCCATGATCAAGAATTTGCAGGCGGGTACTATCGTGCAGGGTGGTAGTACAATTACACAACAAGTGGCAAAGTCATTCTTCTTAACACCTGACAGAACATATAAATGAAAGTTAAAAGAAGCGATACTTGCTTATCGTATTGAAAAGGGATTTTCCAAGGATGAGATACTTTATCTTTATTTAAATCAGATATACTTAGGCCACGGTGCTTACGGCGTAGAAGCAGCTGCTGAAAATTATTTTGGAAAACATGCAAAAGAATTAGACCTATCAGAGTGTTCCATGATTGCAGGTTTACCCCAGGCCCCAAGTAAATACTCTCCGTTCCGACATCCCGAAAGAGCACAGCAAAGGCAAATATATGTTTTAAATCAGATGAAAGATGGTGGATTTATAACCAACCTGCAAGCCACTGAAGCAATGAATAGAAAACTTGATATTAAGCCCAGAAAAAATTGGTTTATTGAACGAGTCCCTTGTTATACCGAGTATGTACGACGGTATGTTGAAGATAAATATGGCAAAGATGTATTATATGAAGAAGGGCTTAAGATTTATACTGCAGTAAACATTGAAATGCAGAAGATCGGTAGAAAACAAGTTGTATTTGGTTTAAAGGAACTTGATAAGCGCCAGGGGTACAGAGGCCCTTTAAAGCGCATGCCAGCCTTAAAAGTTGAAGCTTTTAGCAGGAAAATAGCAGAAGATATGAATCATAGCTCTCTTCAAAAAGAGAGTATGTATAAGGGTGTAGTTCTTGCTGTAAATGATGAGAACAACCTTGCCACAGTAAGGGTCGGAAATCATCAGGGCATCATTCAAGGTGAAACAATCTCCTGGGCCAGAAAGCCAAATGTGGAAAAAGGATACTGGGAGAATAAAGTTGGACATATTAAAAAGGTCCTTAAAGTAGGCGATGTCATTTCAGTGACACCAAAAGAAAAGATTGTAAAACCGGATGTCTGGCGATTCGAGCTTGATCAGGAACCTGATATACAAGCGGCTCTTTTGTGCATTGAAGCTGAAACCGGGCATGTGAAAACAATGATCGGGGGAATAGATTATCTGGAGAGCCAATTTAACAGAGCAACACAATCAAGACGGCAACCAGGTTCAGCTTTTAAACCAGTTATTTTTGCTGGAGCAATAGACAAAGGATATACTGCTGCAAGCATCATTATAGATTCTCCCATTATATTTGAAGATGAAGAACGAGATTTTATATGGAAACCAAAAAATTACAATGAAAAATTTTATGGCCCAACATTATTAAGAACAGCTCTGGTTAAATCAAGAAATGTTGTTACAATAAAAATTCTCCAGGATATTGGTATAGATTATATTATAGACTATGCAAGAAAACTTGGAGTAAAATCAGATATCAATCGTGATTTATCCATTGCACTTGGATCTTCTGGTACAAGCCTTTTAGAAATGGTCAATACCTATTCTGTCTTTTCCAATTTAGGATATTTAGTTGAACCCGTATTTATAACAAAAATAGTTGACCGCTATGGGAATATTCTTGAGCAATCAGAATTAAAAAGAAAAAAAGTCATAGATATGACTACAGCATATATTATAACTCACCTTCTGGAGGGTGTTGTAAAATCAGGCACCGGGTGGCGTGTAAAGGAATTACAGCGACCGGTCGCCGGTAAAACAGGAACAACAAACAACCTTTTTGATGCATGGTTTTTAGGGTACACTCCAAGGTATACCACTGGTGTCTGGGTGGGATTTGATCAGGAAAGACCAATGGGAAAAGGTGAGACTGGCTCCAGAGCGGCAGCCCCTATATGGCTGCATTATATGCAGGGTATTCTTAAAGGAAAATCAGTTAGAACGTTTAACGTGCCTGAAGGCGTTGTTTTTGCAAAAATTGATGCAACAACTGGTCTCTTACCCATAGAAGAATCCCAGGAGGTCGCCTTTGAATGTTTTAAAGAGGGAACTGTTCCAACAGAGTATACACCAAGCTCAAGTACTGAAGTTATAACCAAAGATGATTTTTTTAAAGAAGAAATTTAGCTTTTGTAAATCATGAAGTGGGATTTCAAAAATTTATTTCTTTTAATTTATTTTTAATCTCATTCTTCATTGTTTGATATCTTGTTTTTTCACATTTTAAAATTGTTTGATCAATAAGCTGTTGCAACGATTCATTGCTTAATCCCTGTTGTTGTATCAGCCCGGGTGGCAATTGTTCTACAGAAATGATTATTTTTTCATTGCTATCAAATTGAATATATTGATCAAAAGTCCAGGATACTATTTTACTAATAGTTTTATCATCTATTTCAGTTTCAGGTTTTGGGTTAGTTTCAGATTTGGGCTGAGCGGTTTCATTTTTTGCAGTACTGGTATTTGAGTTGTCAGGTTGGGTATCCTCTTGCTCAACTTCCTGATCAACAGGTGTTAAATCGTTCAGGGCAATTAACCCATGATCTGTTTTTAATGCTTTATGTATTATACTTAATTGTTTTGGGTCAAGCAACAATACAATTTGATCTTCATGGATAAAAATTTTTGGGCAACACTTTGCGGCAAGTTCAGGATAAAGCCGGGGCAATGGTTCAAAGCGGTCAGGAAGTTTGATCTCCCCGAGTATCTTGTCAATTAGAAGTGCCAGATGTTTTTTATTAAATTTATTTTTTAAAATAATGACCTCAGAGCCTGATACGTCAAGATGCTTTTGTGCGAGAAAAGATTCAAGAAGAAGAAATGTTGAATCCGTCTCTTTAATTTTTTCGGCATTGAGGTTGTCTACACTCAAAAAAGAGATTATATGGGAAGTGTCAAGCCCCAGGAGGAATTTACCAGCTTTAATTAGACAGACTCTCACTATTTTTTAATTTCCTGTTTTTAATTTTCTGGTTGATAAAGCAGGCTCAATAAGACCATTAATAAGAGATAGTAATTCATCATCCTTATAAGGTTTGGTAACAAATCCTCTGGCACCAAGCTCAGTTGCTCTGTTTCTGTATTTTTTTGCACTTCTTGATGTAAGCATGAGAACAGGAATATCGGAGGTGTCAGAGTGTGACTGCAGGGATTGCAACACATCAAAACCATTCATACGCGGCATCTCAATATCAAGGAGAATAAGATCAAAAGAATGTTGGCGAATCATTTCCATGGCATCAACTCCATCTTTGGCAGCACTGGGATGCCAACCCTGATTGCTGATAAAATTGGTTAATACTTTTCTTATACTGATGGAGTCATCAACAATTAAAATACTATTATACTGATTGTCTCTGTCAGTTTTTAAACTTGTCTTTCTGACGGGCTTAACAGATGATTTCTGTCTAAAGAATAATTCTTCGGTATTTAGAATAGGGACCAGACTGCCGTTACCCATAATAGTTGCTCCTGCAATACATGGTACTATATTGTGAAGGTGAGTTCCCAGATTTTTAAAAATCACATCTTTTTTACCAATAACTGCATCTGTTACTAAAACACCGTTTTCGCTGCCCACATCAACAAAGAGTGCAAAAGGGTTGTCATCGGCTGGCTGGAGCATGGGCTTTAATCCCATGATTTCTGCAGGTCTGAGCAGCGGTAACACGGTGTTGCCCAGCTCATAATCATTTTTTGTGCTCTGTTTGCGATTTATTCTGAAAACCCTGGTGATATCGCGCAAAGGTATGGCAAATTCCTGCTGCCCAAATTTTACGAGAAGTGCTGGAAGTTGTGCAACTTCAATGGGCAAGCGGAGAATATATTCAGTCCCTTTGCCGGCAATTGATATAACTTCAATATTTCCGTTTAGCTGTTTAACAGCGTAATTTACTACATCCATTCCCACACCGCGCCCTGACAGTGTAGTGGCTTCAGTTTTTGTGGAAAAACCCTGTTTAAAAATCAGGGCAGATAATTCATCATTGTCCATGGTTGATACATCTGTTGCCGGATATAACTTAGATGCTCTGTTTCTAATTGCATCATAGTCGAGCCCTTTTCCATCATCGGAGAAATGCATGTTCAGCCGGCTCCCCCGACGTATACATTTGATACGGATTGTTGCCTGTTTCGATTTTTTGGATTCCTTGCGCTGGTCAGGACTCTCTATGCCATGATCAACAGAGTTGCGCAGTAAATGCATCAAAGGATCTGCCAAGACATTCCATACATGAGTGTCCATCTCCATGGAACTTCCCTCAATGACTAACTGAACAGATTTTTCAGTTGCACGGGCAGACTCTCTTACTGTTTTGTGCAAACGATTGGACAGTGTTGAAAAAGGCGTCATTTTAATGAGTTGCATGGAATTTTGTATTTCAGTAATAACTCTGCGCTGTCTACCCATTGTTGATTGCCATAAATTTTGTACTTTTAAAGTTTGATCCATGATCGAATTCAGATCAGCAACAGCCTCATCCAAAGAACGGATCAGGATATGCAAATCAGAATAGCGATCCATTTCCAGAGGATCAAATTCGTCAATGTCAATGGTTTGGTCTTCTTGCCGGACAGATCCGGTTACAGAGCCGAGATGGGGTATCTCTGCCAGTTCAAATCCGGTTTCTAAGTTTAAAGTAATATCTTTCAGTCTTTTCATGGTATTATCAAATTCATTCAGAGTAGTTTGTAAAAATTGAGAAGAATCTTCATGGCTGCTAAGGTTAATGGCCATATCACCGATAAGACCAATCATTTGATCGACTTTTTGCATATCCACACGAAGTGTTTTTGAAGCTTTGATCTGCTTGACCTTTGGTTGATCTATGGGTTGATCTATGGGTTGATCTGTTGGCTGGTCTGTTGGTTCATCAATACTCTCAGGTTCGGATTTTTGTTTTCTGTCAGCATCAACAGAATAGGTTTGTTGTTTCCCTAAGGCAACATCGGATGAAGCAGCCATGATCGCTTTGAATACGTTTTTAATTTCATCAATCTCATTGTCAATTTCAATTGTCGGGTTAACGGAAAGCTTCTCCAGTATATCTGTACCATCCAGCATAGCTGTGACAATCTCAGGGGACAGATTGTCAGATTCGTCATGCAGCCAGTCAAGAAAGTCCTCAAACTCATTCCCAAAGCTTGCCACCGACTTAATACCTATTACTGCTGCAGCGCCTTTTAAGGTATGGACCGAACGTCTGATGGAATGCAGCATCTCCCGGTATTCATCGCTAATATCTGTCCTGTTATTAATGGAGGGTGAAAGCAGGTTAAGCTGCTGACCGATACTGTTTAAATGATCCTTTGATTCCTCATTGAAACTCTCCAAAAATTCCGGATCAATACCAGCCATCCCTAAGTCGGTCATTACTGAGTCAATCGTTCCTGAGTTAGCTGTTTCTGATGGCATATCAGGTGGTATATCACCTTCTCCAAAAATATCCATATCCAGATCTTCAAAAAAATTATCTGAGTCATCTGAGTCTTCGTCTTCTGAGAGTTGCAGGAAAAAATCTTCCTCTGATTCTTCCTTCTGGCTGTCAGGTTTATCAACATGATCTGTAGAGAAATCTCCAAATTCACTAAAGGCTGACAAAGCGTTCTTAAAGAGTTTATCATTTTTATTCTCCTTTGTTTCCAAAGAGGAACAATATGTGTTTATATGCTGGAGGGTCTCAGTCATAACATCCAGAAGTTGCGGGCTTAAGGTCAGTTTATTTTCTATGATACCATCCAGAACCTTATTTAGCAGGGTCGCAGTATTAGTAAGCTCATCTAAATCTACCATGGATGCTACGCCCATGATAGTGGAGGAAAGACCATGTAATTTGGTTGCTATCTGCTTTTTGTCACTCTTATTATCTGTTAGCAAAAAGAGAAGCTCTTCCATCTCAGACAAAAGGCTCTTAACTTCTTTAATAAGAGTAAGAAAGACTGTATTATCTGATGGTTCTGTTGGTTTTGTCATAAAATATTGCCTCCTTTGCTAACCCGCAAGGTAAAGTCATGCAGTAGAAAAGTCATGTAAGTTGCTTGAGGAAAGGAATTTGTCCAGGGCAAAAAGGAATATTTCTTTTTGGACATTCTCTTCCTCGTAAAATGCCTGACCGGAAAAATATTTGGAAAGCATGTCTTTCTTTTGAACTTCTTCTTTTGATTCCTTGGTAGTTAAAGAGTACAGAGGACGAGTTGCAAGAATCCTATCAACAGTGATGGCTATCTTCATGTCATCGTTATGGACAATGAGATAAGGTTTGGTATCAACTGGCAGGCGTGGCATATGTGGTGTCCGTGGCGGAGCACTTTTGGTGTCAAAGAAAAGGTTGAGGTTTACTACTGAAATAATTTCTCCTCTAATATTTGAAATACCGGTTATCCAGTCAGGGAGTAGTGGAAGTGGTTGTACCCGTAAATGTTCTCCTGCTTCCAGAACTGCAGCTAAAGGGATGGCAAGTTGTTTGACTCCAAGCTCAATACAAATATGCCGTCCGATATCTACTCTGTTTTGACCTTCTTCAAAATCAACGGTATTATTCGGATCAAGGTGCTGTGCGGTCTTTATTTCATTTTCAATGTCGGCGATCAATTCTTTAAGTTCGGGTTCTACGCAAGCAGAAAGTTTAGAGTCACACTTGGAGCTCAGGGTTTTCTTCTTGGTTTTTTTCATCTTAAGTTTATCCTTCACCAATTATTTCACCAACCGCTTTAAGCAACACAGAATCATCCCACGGTTTGGTCAAATAAACATCAGCACCTTGTTTTTTCCCCCAAAACTCATCGGATTTTTGGTTTTTGCTTGTTAACATGATGACAGGTATATGCTGCAGTTCCGGTGTTTTTTTTATTTTTCTACAAGCCTGAAATCCATCCATATTCGGCATAATAACATCAAGAACAACAAGGTCAGGTTGCTCGGCTTGCGCTTTTTCTAACGCTTGTTTTCCGTCAGTTGCTGTTATTATATCATAATTTTTCAGGACAGCAGATGCAGCTTTTAACCCGGTAGGGCTGTCATCTACAATAAGTATCTTTTTTTTAGCCATATTTTTATTATCTCCCAAGTATATTGTTTAGTGTTAAAGTATAAAAAAATCCTTGAATTAATTCAATCTTTATTTAATATGCTTTTCAACTGTAGAAATCAGATTATCCGGATCAAACGGTTTTGTGAGATAAGCATTGGCAGATGAAAATTTTCCTTTAACCTTGTCTCTCAAACTTGTTTTGCTGGTTAACATAATTACCGGTGTTTTTTTTAAATCATTATTATGTCTGATCATATACAGGATACTGTAACCGTCTAATTTAGGCAGCATAACATCTAATATAACAAGATCGGGCTGCTCAGTAGAAAGCTTGCTTAATGCTTCAATACCGTTATCTGATTCAACAACGAGAAAGCCATTATTCTGAAGATTCATTCTAATAACTTTTCTGGCAGTTGGACTGTCTTCCACAACAAGTATTTTTTTTACTATAGAAGGGTCAAAGGGACCAAGGGCTTCTTTTATTGAATATTTTGAAGCAAGAAACCTGTGACAATGTTTTTTAAATAGCATGCGGTTTTCAAGGTTATTAATTTTTAAAGACAGTTCATATATCAGATTTTCAACTAATTTTACCGGGTAATCAAATCTATTAAATCCAAATCTGGAGATAGCGATGTCTATATGGGTTACTGCACCTGGACCGATAAATCTGGTAAGTGAGTCTGCAATATAATCAAAATCTGCTTCGCTTAACAACAGTATATTTTGCAGTACAAAATTAATAAGACCGAGTTTATATAATTCTACTATAACCTTACCCACTTTGGCAGCAGAAAAACCTGTGGTCAGTAAAATGTCGTTAATTGACTTTTCTCCATCCAGTGTATTAAGCAGTTTTATCATATCCTTATTTAGTTCACATTTAGATGAACTTTTGCTGGATCGCTTAAACACTGATCTAAGAAATTTTGTCTTATTAATTTTCATTATTATCTTTTTTCAAATACAGCTAATATTCAAGTTCCGGCGGTTTGTCCGCTGTCTTGCGAAGTTTTTGCCAAAATTTTTTGCTGCGCGCTGCCTCATTTCCTTGCAAGGTGTCGATAATTCTAAAATAATTTTGTTTAAATTTATCCTTTTGTACATCTACAGCATTTCTACAAACCACCACATGCACAGTTTGAATTGATTGATGATCAAAGGCTCGCCACTGTTGTTCGTCTTTTAAGGATACATATTTATGGTTTTCAAGTGCTATAATAACTTTTTTAGTATCAAAGGTGCCTGCACGCTCAACCGCCTCTTTGTACTGATATAAAATGGTATAGGCAGAACCGGCTGAAGAGGACGGATAGGACTGATATCTGTCAGCATAGTCCTTCACAAATTTTTTCCCTTTGTCGTAATTATACCTGAAAGGAACATTCCAACTCCAGGGGACAGCACCAATAACCCCCTCCATGACCTTTGGTCCGGCACTTGCAGCCATATCTAAAGTAAGATGGGGAACCAAAATGGCTTGGAATTGTTTTTTTAATCCCATCTTCTCAAGCATAGTAAGGGCACGTGCCATATCATTGCCAAATAACACCAGTGCCAATACTTGGGGTTTCACTACTTTTGCCATGGACAGAGCATTGGAAAAGTTTTTATCAGTGGCTCCGGGAAAGGGGGTATAAAATCTTAGATGCCTTTTCTCGTTGGTGGTCTTACTGAAAGAGCGGATAGCATTTTCTGTGGTTCGTCCATAGGTGTCGTCGGAAGTAATGTAAAAAAATTTTTTACTGGATAACTTTTCTTTCATTAAATAGTTGGAAAGACCCTTGGCAGCCATCCATGCACTGTAACATTCTCTGAACATATACTTATGTCCCTCTTTACCAGTAATGGCATTGGAGTAAACCAATGTTCCAAAATATAGTTTCTCTTTTAATTTAGCTGCTTTACCCCCGGCAATGGCAACAGCACTTGAAGAACCGCCAAAGACCATTTCGCATTCTTCTTTATCAATCAATTCAAAGACGTTTTTTGTGGAAACAGAAGGTTTCGATTGTGTATCTCTGATGATCAACTGAATTTTTCTGTTCAGAATTCCTCCCTTATTGTTAATTTTTTCAACAGCTAGTATTGCCGCATTATGTTGGGCTTGCCCCTGGGTCGAATAGGGACCTGTTTGTGGGTAATTCAGTCCGATTTTGATATCCTCAGTCAAGCCATTCTGGGAGAAAAAGAAAGAAAGTATTACAATAGAAATAATAATCTTTTTAAGATATTTCATGCTTACCTCCTGTTATTATTCTATATCAGATTCATCCAGCAAATCAGATTGATCCAGCAATTCAAGGTCATCAATCTCGGTTTCTTGTTCATCAGTAGTTTCCACCCCATCAGCGGTTTCGTCAGGTACAAGCTTAAACTCTGCAACTGACTGCAACATTTCATTAGCTGTTGATGCCATGCTCTTCATGGATGACGAGGCTTTTTTAGTTTCACCGGCAGTATCTGAGCTGATAACACCAATCTCACTCATTTGTTTTGCAAGTTGTGCTGTGGTGTCAGCTTGTTCTCTGGAAGTTGCGGCAAGACCGGAAATCAATTTTGCCACGTCAGTTGAACTTCCCGTGATTTCCTTAAGTCTGGAAAGAGCCTGTTGTGACAGGGAAGTACCTTTTACAACCTCCTGGATACTTGCGTCCATACTGATACCGGCGGCGGTGATCTCTTCTAAAATATTCTTAATCAATGTTTCAATCTGTCTGGTTGAACCGGCAGCCTGTTCAGCCAAACGCTGAATTTCCTCTGCCACGACAGCAAAGCCACGCCCTTCTTCACCGGCCGATGCAGCTTGAATGGAAGCGTTTAAAGCCAGAATTGATGTACGGTCGGAAATTTCATTAATTGTCTTGGCAAAGTCACTAATCTCCTGAGAACTTTCACCCAGACGTTTAATTGCCCGTGCTGTATCCTGAACATTTTCACGAATGGTTTCCATGGCACGACTCGTATCCTCAACAACCTTGGCTCCATCCTCTGCAACCTTACTTGAGAGCTTTGATGTGTCTGCTGATTCTTCAGCTTTTTGTGAGGCATCTTCAATTGCAGTGGTCAATCGGTTTATTTCTTTGACTGCACCATCAATCAAGCCGGATTGATTAATACTGTGTTGTGCCAGTTTTCCTGTGGATGAACTTAAGTCATTGGCAGTGGAAAAAACCTGCTCCGAGGATAGTTTAATTTTGCCAAAAGCTATACTCAATTCTTCCAGCATCATATTAAGGGAGTCGGCCAAGGTTCCGGTAGCATCGTTCCTTACTGTTGTCCGTACACTTAAATCACCATCAGCAAGTTCTGAAATTTCACCAAGAAGTGTCATGATTGAATCCTGAAGAAGATCATGTTCTTCCTGACGGGTT
Organism: Desulfobacteraceae bacterium; assembly: GCA_021107575.1. Classification (GTDB taxonomy): domain Bacteria; phylum Desulfobacterota; class Desulfobacteria; order Desulfobacterales; family Desulfobacteraceae; genus JAIOSM01. The sequence continues at coordinate 18,909 of JAIOSM010000231.1, forward strand.
TGTATGAGGGATTGGGAAGCAGCAATCATATCATTAAAAGAGGAAGCCATGACACCAAGTTCATCCGTACTTGTTACCTCGGTTCGTGCTTCATAATCACCCTGATCTACTTTTTTAATTACCTGCATGATGTTATCAACAGGTTTGGTAATGCCCTTAGAAACCAACAGGCTGGCAATAAGAACAGCTATTAAACCGGCTCCCAGGACAAACGCAGTGGCCCATAAAAGATTTGTAATGGGCTGGTTAATTTGTTTTAGATCCACCTCTCTTACAAGAGCCCAATTTATATCTTTAAATTTAAATTGCGTCCAGGCAGAGAGTACATCTACGCCTACATTGTTTACAGTTCTTTTGGCACCGCTCTCTCCTTTAAGAGCCTGGGCAACTATCGGAGTGTTCATAGCAGCTTTTGGATTAAACCTTGTGGATTTAACATTGTACTTTTTGGCAAATTCAGATTCAGTACGCCATAGTTTATCCTGACCGATCAGAAAACTTTGGGCCGATTTAATTTTTTGACCTTTAATATTCTTAAGCCCCATAATCTTATCAAGGTGAGTTGATGGTATCTGGAATGCGATAATGAATTGTATACCATTATGGATAACAGGTTTAGCCATAAAAGCGGTGGGTTGATTTCCCGTAGGTTCGTAGGAACTATAATCACTTACAACCGTCTGTTGAGTTCTAAGAACCTTGGCAACCACATCAGCAAAACTTGAATTTTTATAGGGTCCTGAAAAGAGGTTGGTTTGAAAATCCGACAAGTGTCGGACTGAATAAAAAATATATCCGTCAGTTCCAATGAGATAAAGGTCAGGAAATCCATAAGTGGCAGCAGCGTGTGCCAGGTAATCCTTTTCTTCTCCCGGGATTTTTGGCGAAGCAACTTCTGCCTGACTCATTTCGACCATCAGCGCATATTTGTTGCCTGCGATGTTTATCGGTGTATAAGAGGAGAGAACAAGTTCACCCAGATAATTAATGCCGGCTTGTTCTCCTTGCTCTCCTTCCAGAGCTTTCATAATCAGTTCATTATCCACAGGGAACGCAGGGTTCGAAATGGTACTTTCATTAAATTTTTTGGAGTTTGAACGAAATAATTTATCGTGACCCACCAGATAACTTTCACCATCTTTTCCAAGGCCTGTTGATTTTTTTAAAATTGAATCAAGGGCAGTGTTACTCATTTTAAACAGGGCAATACCAGCAAGAGTCTTGCCATCTTTAACAGGATTATAAAAATATGCAGCAGGTTCGCCATTCCTTAGAGATGAAACCTTATAGTCAAAAAAGCCAAGTCCTTTTACGGCTTTTTTATAAGCCTCATATTCAGGAGTCCTAGGATATTTTTTTAAGGAAATCCCTGGTTTAAGAAAGTTGTCACTTGCATAGAGTATCTTGCCATTTGAATCAATAAATGTGATGGAGTCAAAATTACGCATTTTGGTTAGTTTAGATAAAAGAGGATGATATCGTTTATGACCTTCAGCAGTAGATTTTTTAAATGCTTTTACCATCTCTAATTTTTGAGGGCTTGAAGAGAAGATCCGGGCAAAAGTCAATGATTCATCAAAATAGTTTGTAATCAGCGTCTTTTTCAAGTGCTTTATTGCATCCATTTTGGCAAATGCATTTAATCGAAGCTGATGAACATCTTTGGTTATCTTATCAATGTTTTTGGATCGCTCAAGAAAATAGTCCTGTAGATTAGCCTCCTGAAACGAGACAGCAGTTGTCATATTTTCCAACATTTTTTTATTTAGTGATTCATAACTCATTACATAATTGATAACACCGAAAATAGTCATAGGTACAAGAGCGATAAGCATAAACCATAGCATCAGTTTATCTCTGATACTTTTTTCTTTATCGGAAAAGCCCCATACCTGTTGCTCTTTTTGTTCTTTTATTTTCTTTAGCTCTTGTGCCATTTTTTCACCTTATTATATATAAAAATTATATTGAACCGAAAACAGATGCCAAGTCAGGGACGATTATTAAATCATCCTGATACTCAAAGACCCCTTTAACAATAGTTTTATCAATATCAGAAGGTTCTATTGCAGCCGGGGAACAAGATGTAGGAATCTGGGTTGTTACGATTTGCTTTGGGATTTTTAGCACACCTTGTAATAATTGTTTTTCTTCTTCAGCTATACCCACAGCCTTTACAACTATATAACGTTCACCGTCAGGTACCCTTGGTGTTTGCAGACCATACCGTCTGAATGTATCAATCACCGGTATTATCTGTTTACGCCACAAACAAACCCCCAGAAGATAATCCGGAGTAAAGGGCACAGGAGATATATCAATGGTATGCATAACCTCCTCAATCTGGGTAGTGGAAAAAAGAAAAACAGGCTTTTTCCCCGATATTTCCTCCCCCCCTATCCCGCGTACTAAGACTATTCTGGATTTCTGATCAATTTTTTTATGGGTCATATTTTTTAATACAACATCATCATAAATTTCAATTTTTAACTTGGTTACGAAAAGTGTTTATACCATTATCTATACATATTAGTAGGGCAGTTCTTTCTTGTCAATGAAAAATTTAGTACTTACAGATTCTTTATTAATTGAAATGTCTGTGTTAATTCTAAAATCAATTTTAGGAAAAATTTGTTTTAACCTTTCCATATTATTATTTTTATCTCCCCGGAGCTTTGATTCTGATGATGGGTTTACTTTAAGTACAATGACATTAGTGTCAGGATTTTTATCAAGATTTTTCTTGATGATTGTTTTTGCTTTATCAAAGAATATTTCAGAGAATACAAGATGACCAAACGCAGGGTGCCATGGACCTGCAATCATCGAATCATCATCCTGAAGCATCTCAGAAGCCTGTAGCCCCATTCGGATTACCGGGATATTTTGATCATTAAAAAGCGTATATATTTTTTTCACAAGAGTAACACATTTATCAAGATTCAGAGGTTTGTATTTACCGGATTTATACCACTTTGCGATTAGACTGCCTTTTAGGACAATTAAAGGATAAATTCTGATAAAATCAGGTTTAAGATTAAGGACCGCTTGCGCACTTTTTAGTGTCGACTTTTCATTTTCTTTGGGAAGCCCAACCATCATTTGCATTCCAATTTCAAATCCATATTTTTTTAAAAGTGATGCGGCAACAATTGTGCATTCCGAGGTATGACCGCGATTTGATAGTTTAAGTATTTCATCATTCATGGATTGTACACCAAGTTCTATGGTAGAAATTGGAAAGTCTTTTATCAGATTAAGGCTTTTTTTTGAAATTGTGTCAGGTCTGGTAGAAAATCTTATGGAGTCAATTTTCCCACTCTTTTTTAATTTATTAGCAATATTAAGCAGTTTAAGCATATAGGAAGTTTCAAGTCCAAGAAAGTTACCACCAAAAAATGCAAGTTGAACAGGGTTTCTTTTCCCTTTGAAATTCAAATATTCATCTGTGATGTCCTCAATCCTTTGGGCATCAGGTAAACATGCTTTTTCATTGGTAATAATAGATTGGTTGCAGAACGCACACATATGAGGGCATCCGGAATGTGGAATAAACACTGGTATAACAAGGGGTTTTATTGAAGACTGCATTAGATAAATATCAAATCAGCGTAAGCCAAAAGCCTTTGTAGACAAAATTGTGTCCGGTTATTAATTATTCTCTTGTATCTGTTTTAAAGCATTGGCAGCAGCATTTTGTTCAGCAGCTTTAATTGTTTTCCCGGTGCCTGTTGCAGTAATACTGAGAGTATCAATAACGACTTCAAATGTTTTATCGTGATCAGGTCCGGTCTCATTAATTACTTCATATACAGGTGCAGTATCTTCGGTTTTTTGGACAAGTTCCTGAAGTTTGCTCTTATGGTCTATTTCAGCAGCTTTTTCAATTATAATTTTTATTTGATCAGAAAATAATTGGTTTATAAGGGAGTAGGTAGTATCAAAATTAGAATCTAAATAAATCGCAGCAATAACTGCTTCAAATGTATCTGAGAGAATTGAATCTTTTTCTCTGCCATTGGACAGACGTTCACCTTTGCCCAAAAGGATGAATTTGCCAAGCTGAATTTTTCTTGCCATGCCTGCAAGTGCTGGTTCGCTCACAAGGTTCGATCTTAATTTGGAAAGATACCCTTCATTTTTATCGGGCGCATGTTCCATTAAAAGCTGGCTTATGCAAAGTTCAATAACTGCATCCCCAAGGAATTCAAGTCGTTCATTATCAGTTAATTTGTCATCATTGCTTTCATTTACATATGATCGATGCTGGAGTGCATTTACTAGCAAACTCTGGTTAGTGAATTTGTAATTAATATTTTTTTCAAGTGATTCAAGGGAATGATCTTTACTATGCAAGGTTTCAATTGTATTTATTAAATTTGTGTATATTTCATCAAACACAACTAGTTCACCGCGGCCTGTGCCTATGTTTACACCTTGGTTAAGTGAACCATGGAAGTCGGAGCCGCCTGTGATAATCAATCCTTGTTCTTCTGCAAGGGTGATAAAATTAGTTGTCTGTTCATGAGTATGACTTGTATAATAAGCTTCAATTCCACCAAGTCCAAATTTTTTCAAGTCTTTTATTAGTTTTTCTATAGAATAGTTTTTACTGTCTTTGATTAATCCAGGATGAGCTAATACACTGATTCCACCGGCATTGTGTATTGCTTCAATGGCTTCTTTACATGTTACTTTATATTTATCAACATATGCTTTTTTACCTTTGTTAAGGTATTTATCAAAAGCTTCATCAAAAGATGCAACAAAATTTCTTTCTATCATAGATTGAGCAATATGCGGACGTCCTATCTGAGCGTCTCCAGATATTTCCTCAATTTCTTCTAGTGAAATATCAAATCCTAAATCATTGAGTTTTTGGATGATTAAAGGGTTTCTGTCAGACCTTGCTATTTGGAGTTTTTCTAAAATTGAATTCATCTCTTTGTTTCCCAGATCAAAGCCATAACCTAATATGTGAAAGCTGCTGTTGTCTGGAAAATTGCTGAGTGGCTCACAGCTTATTTCGACTCCTGTAATGAATTCGAGTGGCCATGGGACTCCAATTTTCATAACTTCTTTAACACCATCTATGGAATCATGATCTGTCAGCGCAATAGCTTTTATTCCGGCATCTAAACAGAGGTTTAATATTTCACTAGGTGAAAATGATCCATCTGAAGCTGTTGAATGTATATGTAAGTCTATCATAATAGCACCCTTTTATATTCCTAAAGCTTTTTCCATGTTTTCTTCTTTTTTCTTGCATTCTATACATTGAGCTGTTACCGGTCTTGCTTTAAGCCTTTTAATTGAAATTTCTTCTTCGCAGGTAGTGCAAATACCAAAAGTTTTATTTTCAATTCTATCAAGAGCTTTTTTAATTTTTTTGATAAGTTTATGTTCCCGGTCTCTTATCCTGAGTTCAAAATTCCTTCCTGCTTCATGGGCAGCCCGGTCAGTAGGATCAGCAAATCGATCTTTTGAGTGAGTCATCACAGTAACTGTGCTATCTGCATGGGAAAGCAGTTCGTTTAATCTTTCAGTTAAATGCTGTTTGAAGAAATCTAAATTTTTCTTTTCCATATTAATCCTTTTAAATATATAGTAGTCTAAACCTGCTTTACCAGATACATATTATACGTTTTTTTTAAATAATGTAAAGAGATTTATAAGTACTGTCAGTGGTAATGCATGTAAATATTTTACAATCCCTGTTTTTTTGTGTGAGTTAAATCAAGTAAAGATAATAGCTTTTAAATTTTTTGTATTCACAGATGTATTTTTTTATTCTGCAAAGCCTGTTATTTGGTTAAAAAAATGATAGAATATTATACAAGAATTAATCAGAGGTAATAATAAGCTTTAAAAATTAATGCTGTTTATTTTAAAGGAGAGAGACCATGGATATAAATTTAAAACACAAACATAATCATGATCACGAACACACCCATG
>JAIOSM010000521.1 GCA_021107575.1 Desulfobacteraceae bacterium
CTCTGGCAGATCTTAAAAAGAAGCTTGGTGAGGATATTGTCGCTGTTATTCCGGGAGCACTCAACCCTGAATCAACCTTTATTCTTAATCGATTCGGTGTCAAAACTCCAGAAGTTATTACTTCTGTTGCTGGCAAGGATGTTTATCTTGTTGATCATTCTGATCTTACACAAAGTCCTGATGATCTTGGGGAAGCTAATATTCTCGGTATTGTTGATCATCATAAACTTGGTGATGTAACAACAAGTCAACCGCTTGAATGCTGGATATGGCCTGTGGGCTGTACCTGTACAATTATTACTGAAATGTACGGCTTCTTTAATGTCGAAATTCCAAAAGATGTCGCAGGAATCATGCTTTGCGCAATCCTTAGTGATACTGTAATTTTTAAATCATCAACATGCACTGATCAAGACAAAAAAGCATGCAGTAAACTTGCAGAGATCGCTGGTGTAGGTGACTTGCAGGCACTTGGTATTGAAATGTTCAAAATAAAATCTGCTGTTGAAGGCACACCTATGCGTGAGCTTGTTGAGCGTGATTATAAAGATTTTAACATGAGTGGCAAAGGTGTTGGAATTGGTCAGCTTGAGCTTGTTGATCTTTCAATTGTTGATGCTATTAAAGATGATCTTGCAAAAGATATTGCAAAACTTAAAGAAGAAAAAGGTCATCACAGTGTATTTCTAATGCTTACAGCCACCATGAAAGAAGGTACGGAGCTACTTGTTGCATCTGATGATGAGTCAGTTGTTACAAAAGCCTTTGACGGTGCTAAAGTCGAAAACGGCAAAGTATGGCTTGATAATGTTATGAGCCGTAAAAAAGAAATGGTCCCAAATTTTGAAAAAGCTTTTAAATAATACCTGAACTATTAAAGGTGCAGGGTCACCTTAACTCTGTGCCTTTAACCTTCCAGCACTTTAAACTGAACAGTTACCTGACAAATTTTGTCAATCTATGGTAATTTGGTCCGAAAATTGTCAATATTCACCCCCCTCCTTTTTATACAGATCAGCTATAGAAGCCTGATAATTAAGCAAAAAAATTTCCAAACTATTATTTAGAGTCTTACAAAAAATATATGGTACGTTTTTTGCTTTACTATGTAGTACTAACACATTGAACAGCGGAGGCTCTATGCCAACAAAGTATTTAGTCATATTGTTCATTATTGTAGCAATAGGTGGTGGACTTTATTTTTTTCAGAAACATAGACAGAATAAAGACCTTCAGACGCACAAGACACAACAGCTTCAGCGCATTACAAAAATTGCACAGAAAAGCGGTACTGCCGGGTTGGTTGCTATGGCATCAGCCATCAATAAATTTTATCAAGTAAAAGGTCACTATCCAAAAACTCTAATAAATCTCTACCCTCAATTCATCCCTCATAAACCTTTCATTTCAACAATTAAATGGCAATACCACCCAGAAAAAAATAGTTATCTTTTACAAAAAAGTGCTGGAGCGGAACGAGGTGTGGCTTCTATTGGTCCTGACCTAAGACTGAGAACAGGAGATGATGTATCAGTAACACCTGCGAAGATGGTTGCTTCTGTTGACAAATCCACGTCTCCAAAAAAATCAAAGACCCCTCAAAAATCTGTAAAAAAAACAGGGGGCATTAATGTTTCTCAAGCTGGATCTGATCCCAAAAAGAATACAAAAAATAATCAGTTAGCAAAGCTTTCAACGCAGGGCTCTGTAAAAATTACTGAGAATATAAACTTAAGAGAAGAGAGTACGCCATACAAATCAGACCTTTTAAGCAGTGTTGTTAAAAAAAAACTTAATAAAAATGAGGAGTTCCTGCGCTCATTTGATGGTGACAATTTTTACATTTGGAAATCTAAAGACGGAACCATCGGGTTTAGCAACATGCAATACCCTGATGAAAACAAATTGGCTGTTTACAGGAATCAAAGCTGGATTGAATATATTGAGCAATAGAATATTTAGCAATAAATTCGAAGGGAAAGGATTACATGATACCAATGAAAAAAACCTTTAAAAAACCTTTCAAGGATACAAAAGGATTTACGTTGATGGAATTAATGGTAGTTATTGCGATTGTTGCAGTTTTAGCAGCAATAGCCGTTTTCAACTACATACCTACTCGGGCAAGAGCTTTGGATTCTGCTGCCCTTTCCGATTCCCGCAATATTGTGAGTAGTGTAGTTAACTCTGTCATGAACAATGCAAATGTTGATTTTAACAAAGGCGGTGCTATTTTCGGTGCTCCCGGTGCCGTAGGGGCTTTAGATACGGCTGCTAACCCCAGGACACCTATATTCACTTTATCTATAGGTGTGGTAGCAAGGATCACAGGAGACAGTATTCAACCTCCTGGTGCTAGCAACACTGTTTTTTCAGCTTTTATCTATCACACAGGGGGAACAACTGATCCCACTACTCTAAGTGGCAAAAAAGAATTTTTTTGTTTTGTTGACGCAGATGCTGGTATCAGTTCAGCACCAAATTAATTGCAGTATATTCCTACATTTATACTTAATATACTTGAAAAAATTTTATTATTAATGCTTTGATCGCTCATAGCATAATATTCCACATCTCAAACATCTTTCAGATTCTTTTAAGGCAGCCTCTTTAGAAAACCCTGAATAATATTCTACTCTGGTTCCTATCTTGCCTTCAGCAACAGGCATAATATTTCTTGCAAGGATATCTACGTCCTGAAGCTGATGAACGGTCTGAATAACAGATTGTTTTGTAATTAGGTTAAAAGATTGTTCAAAAGCAATACCATACATTAGATGATGAATTAATGCAGCTGCCTTACGCCCTCCATTTATTGCTGAAATCGCAGCACTGTATCCGCTTATTGGATCTCTACGGAATAGTAATCCTTGTTCTCTCCCGTCAGAGGGTTTTTTATATATCTTCATAGCTTCCCATTCAAGAGGCATAGGAATCTCTTCCTGATCAGGTTCAGGCCTGTTGGAGCTAATAAAACACAATTCCGGAATGCGACCAGCGCCGATTATTAAACTATCTGCTTTAATAGTATGCTTTCTCCCTGTATCAAGTTCAGCATATTCAACATGTGTCAGAACATCCTCTTTGCCATAAAGTTTTTTAACCCCTGTATTATAAATTATTGAAGCGCCAAGACTTTTCAATTCTTCAATCATTTTATTATCAAAAGATGAATTATTAACATGCTTTCTGGAAATAACAGTTATAGTTTCAGCGCCAAGCTCTTTTAAGATATTAACTGCATCAGGGACTTTGCTGCCCCCGCCTGCAACTACCACATTTTTTCCGCAAGTGATTCTATCACTATTATCAATATTTTCCCTTAATAAATCTATTAAAAGATATCCTCCGGGGAATACATTTACAACTTCATTTATATCCCCTCTTGCGACTCTGTTGTCCCAGCCGCCACTGGCCATAAAAACTGCTTCATACCCGGTTTTAAGCAATTCGGGTATCGTAAAATCCTTTCCGGCCTTATAACCGGTCTTCACTTTAACACCTGTTTCTATGATCCCTTCTATATCATAATCCAAAACCTCCTGGGGTAATCTTTCTTCAGGAATAGCAACACGCAAAAGTCCTCCAAGAAGCTCAGTTGCTTCCATTACTGTCGGGTCATGACCCAGTCTTGCACTAAAATATGCAGTAGAAAGACCTTCAACACCACCACCAACGATTGCAATTCTTTTGCCTGTTGCAGGAGCTTTATATGGAGACACTCTGTCTTTATTTTCTTTTTCCAGATCACAAACAAAGCGTTTTAAATCATTAATGGCAACTGGCTCATCAAGAAGCTGCCGTCTGCATTCATCTTCGCAAAAAGCAGGGCAAA
>JAIOSM010000120.1 GCA_021107575.1 Desulfobacteraceae bacterium
CACAGTCAATATTTTTACACGCCGCGTCATTTGCCTGATAATGACTTCTATATGTTTATCATTAATTCTTACGCCCTGTAATCTGTAAACTTCCTGTACTTCATCAACCAGATATTTTGCAAGCTCTATATCCCCCTTGATATTAAGTATATCCTGGGGGTTGGCAGACCCTGGAACAAGTTGATCACCAGGTTTTACATAATCATTTTCATATACAATTATATGCTGTCCTTTGGGGATCAGGTACTCTTTTTTCTCACCAACATCCGTGGGAGTCACAATTACTTTCTGCCTTCCCTTGGAACCCTTTTCTATTGAAACTGTACCTTCAATCTCAGTTAATACTGTTGGTTCCTTTGGTTTTCTAACCTCAAAAAGCTCTGCAACTCTGGGAAGCCCTCCAGTGATATCTTTTGTCTTGGTTGTAGCCCGGGGAAGCTTTGCAATTACATCACCTGCCATGACTTCATCATCTTCTTCAACAGTTAGAATGGCATTCATCGGCAGATAATATCGTGCCTGGGTTGATGTTCCCGGCAGCTTAACTCCTTTGCCATCTTTATCTTTAATAACGATTCGTGGTCTTATCTCAGTGGTTTTACCCTCAACTATGGTATGACTTACTTTACCTGTAACCTGATCAATTTGTTCCTGAACAGTATTACCAACTTCAATCTCAACAAATTTTACTCTGCCGGATACTTCAGTAATAATTGGGGTTGTAAAGGGGTCCCAGCTTGCTATTACATCACCTGGTTCTAAAACATCCCCTACTTTTTTATGAAGCGTGGCGCCATAAATGATATCTTCTCTTGCTCTTTCTCTCCCATCTTCACTCTGGATGAGAATTCCGCCACCTTTTCTATTCATTACAATCTGTACCTTGTCAGCAGTTGTAACAATATGCATGTCTTCTTCAAATCTTAATATCCCGCCAACTCTTGCCCGAATTTCTGCAACTTCGACTTTTCTGCTTGCAGTACCACCGATATGAAAAGTACGCATTGTAAGCTGAGTACCAGGCTCACCAATTGATTGAGCAGCTACTATTCCAATGGCTTGCCCGATTTCTACTTTCTTACCATGGGCGAGATCCCTTCCATAACACCTTGCACACACACCATGCTTTGCATTGCATGTAAGAACTGAACGAATTTTTACACTTGTAACACCTGCTTTTTCAACTTTTTTTACTATTTCTTCATCTATCTCAACGCCTTTTCCAACGATGATTGCATTAGTATATGGGTCACGAATTTCTTCCTGAGTTTCTCGTCCAAGGATTCTTTCACCAAGGCTTTGAATAACTTCTCCACCTTCATATAGAGCTTCAACATCTATTCCCATCAAAGTTCCGCAATCATCTATAGAAATCGTACAATCCTGGCCCACATCAGCAAGTCTTCTTGTAAGGTAACCGGAGTTAGCTGTTTTAAGGGCTGTATCAGCAAGCCCCTTTCTTGCACCATGGGTTGAAATAAAGTATTGAAGTACAGAAAGTCCTTCCCTAAAACAAGCAGTAATAGGAGTTTCAATAATCTCACCTGAAGGTTTTGCCATAAGACCACGCATACCAGCAAGCTGACGCATCTGATCCTTATTACCCCTGGCACCGGAATCTGCCATTACAAAAACAGCATTAAGCTCTTCCTGGTCTTTTTTATCATCAGCTTTTTTTGGCGGATTCTTCATGGCTTCCATCATGGAGTCTGCAATTTCATCTGTACTCTGAGCCCAAATATCCACAACCTTATTATATTTTTCGCCCTGCGTAATCAAACCTTCTGAATACTGTTTTTTTATATCATCCACATGATCTTCAGCTTTTTTAATAATACTCCATTTTGATTCGGGAATAATCATATCATCAATACAGATCGAAAGACCGGCAAAAGTTGAATGTTTATACCCTAAATCCTTTAATCTATCACAGAGTATTACTGTTTCTTTCAGACCGATATTTCTATAGGCATAATCAATTAATTCGACAACAGCAGACTTATCCATCAGCTTATTTATCAATCTAAATGGTATTGTTGTTTCTCTCTCTTTTACCTGGAAAATATAATATTTACCATCAATATGGATTGTATCTGTAAATTGACCTTTCTTAAGATCAAACAGTTGTTCAACAGCAACCGGTGAAACCTGAAAATAGTTTTCAAACTCTTTTCTTGTAAGAAGCCCGGTATTGCCTTTGGCCTTCTTTATATCTTCGTCTGAATATTTTTTTATTGCTTTTTGAAATTTCAATCCGCCTCTTAAGTCTGTTAAAGCTTTCTCGCTTTCCTCTCTTGAATCAGTTCTTAACCTTACAAGGGAAAGCAATGTATCCCCGGGGATAGTTTCCCATAGTATTATTCGCCCGGTTGTTGTTTCATATAATTCGTCTTCAACTCTAACCTTGATCTTTGAATGAATTGCAATTTCTTCTGCATCAAAGGCGATACGAACTTCTTCAGGGCCTGAAAAAATCGATCCATCACCCTTCTGATTACTCATACCCCTGGTCATATAATAGATACCTAAGACAATATCCTGAGTTGGAACAATTATGGGTTCCCCATTTGCGGGTGATAAAATATTATTTGTTGAAAGCATCATTATTCTTGCTTCCAAGACACCTTCAAGCGAAAGAGGGACATGTACAGCCATCTGATCGCCATCAAAATCAGCATTAAATGCCGGACAGACCAGAGGGTGCAACTGAATAGCTTTGCCTTCAATGAGCACAGGTTCAAATGCCTGGATTCCAAGTCTATGAAGTGTTGGCGCTCTATTGAGCATAACCGGGTACTCTTTTACTACGTCTTCAAGAGCATCCCACACTTCGGTCTCCTCCATTTCAACCATCTTTTTTGCGCTTTTTACAGTGGAAACAAAGCCCTTCTTTTCCAAATAGCTATATATAAATGGTTTATACAATTCCAAAGCCATTTTTTTAGGAATACCGCACTGGTGCAATCTCAATTCTGACCCAACTGTAATTACAGTTCTTCCAGAGTAATCAACACGTTTACCAAGCAAATTTTGACGGAACCTTCCTTGTTTGCCCTTTAAAGTATCGCTCAAGGATTTGAGAGGTCTCTTGTTTGTCCCCGTTACAACTCTTCCATGACGACCATTGTCAAAAAGAACATCAACTGCTTCCTGAAGCATTCTTTTCTCATTTCGTACAATAATATCAGGTGCCTGCAGGTCAACAAGTCTTTTTAACCTATTATTACGGTTAATAACTCTTCTGTATAAATCATTCAAATCTGATGTGGCAAACCTGCCTCCCTCAAGGGGAACAAGAGGCCTTAAATCAGGTGGCAGAATTGGTATTGCCGTAAAAATCATTCTTGACGGCTCAATACCTGACCTTAAAAACGAATCAATGACATTTAGACGTTTTGCAAGTTTCTGCTGTTTTGCAACTGACTTGGTCAGAGTCATATCTTCTTTGATCTGAGCATAGACTTCTTCAAGATTAATTTCTTCAAGGAGTTGAAGGATTGCCTCAGCGCCAATTCCTGCTTCAAAATCTTCCCCATGTTCTTCTGTTGCTTCATAATATTCTTCATCAGAAAGAAGCTGCATTTTTTTCAAACCAGTCTCTTTAGGATCAATAACAATATATGAATCAAAATAAAGAACTTTCTCAAGTGCTTTTAATGTCAAATCTAAAGTATTACCGATTTTAGACGGGAGGCTTTTTAAAAACCAAATATGCGAAACAGGGCATGCAAGCTCAATATGCGCCATTCTTTCCCGGCGGACCTTGGACTGAATAACTTCGACACCACATTTTTCACATACTACACCTCGGTGCTTCATACGTTTATATTTACCGCAATTACACTCAAAATCTCTTGTGGGGCCAAA
>JAIOSM010000250.1 GCA_021107575.1 Desulfobacteraceae bacterium
TACTCCTTTTTTGCACTCTGGTTACATGTTTTGCGCTTTTAGTCTCAATAATTGGGGTGCCGTGGAGTAAGCGTGCAGTTGAGAGCAAGAGCATGGAAATAGCTCAGTCAAGCCTTGGCATTGCTTTACAGCCAAGAGTATTTAATACTGATATCGAAGGAGTGATGATTTATGTAAGTAGTGTAGACCCGGCAACAAAGGGACTCAATGATGTTTTTATTGAGGACGGTAGGACAAAAGGAATGGTAAATATTTCTACAGCTCCCCAGGGTGTATTGGTATTAAATGAAAATTTTAAAATATATACTTTACGCCTCTATAACGGGAAAATAAATCAGGTTGATCTTATAAAAAATTCTGTGAATACAATTCACTTTACATCCTATGATATAAATATGGATTACAGTCATCTTTTCTCATCATCAGGCTCAAAACGAGAAAAGGAATTGGGTGAGATGAGTTTAACAGAGTTGCATACATTTATTAAAGAACATAAACATGAGAATACAGCAGATCTTAATAAGGCTCTTATGGATTTTCATGGTAATTTCTCTTTGCCTTTTGCATGTATATGCCTTGGTATTCTGGCATTCCCTTTGGGCATACAATCTGTTTCTGTAAAGCGTTCCTCAGGTTTTGGGCTGGGGCTGTTTTTCTTTATTATATATTATATTCTTCTTGCCATTGGGTGGTCTGCTGGCGAATCAGGAAAATATCCTCCTGTTATTGGAATGTGGATGCCGGATATAATTATGGGCGGGGCTGGTATATATCTTCTCTATAGAAATGCAAAAGAACGCCCTGTGAAGATGCCATTATTTATTTCAATGTTTATTACAAAATATATTTCAGTTATTAAATCTTTAACCTTTAAAAAGAGTGCAGAATAAGAAATGCCTGTTCTTCACAAATATTATTTAAAAGAGTTTATAAAATTTTTTCTGATTATTCAGATGATTATCATGATTATAATAATATCTGTAGACTATCTTGCAAAATTAGATCATTTCTTAGGCAGTCAGGCAACAATCTTTCAAACTTTTGGGTATGTGCTTTTAAGAGCCCCGATAATGTTAGTGGGACTTGTACCTTCTGTAATTGTTCTTTCTGTTATTGCTGTGTTTGGACTTATGAACAGAAGTAACGAGCTGGTTGCAATAAAATCCAGTGGAATCAGTGTGTATTTCCTTGTCAGACCAGTCATCATTTCCGGTATTGTTTTAGCCCTCCTTGTTTTTTTCCTTGGAGAAACAATTGTACCAATAACTAAGGCTAAATCCAATGTAATAGAGCAAGAAGTGATTAAGGGGAAAAAAGAAGTCCATAGAGCAAGGCAGGATGTGTGGTTAAGGCAGGATAATGTTATTGTTCATATCAATTATTTCAATCCTGCAGATAAGACTATTGCAGGTGTTATTCTAACTGAGCTTGATGAGAATTTTAATATCAGTAAAAGGATTGACGCCCAGAAAGGTGTTTACCAAAATGGGAAATGGTCTGTCTCAAAGGTTTTGGAACAAACATATAATAAAGATGAAGACGACTATATTGTAACGCCATATGAAAATAAAGAATATTCCATGGATCTCCTGCCAGAAGATCTTGAAAAAATTGTAAAAAAATCTAAAGAAATGAGCATTCTTGAATTAGCAGAATATATCAGGAAAGTTGAAAGCGAAGGATACGATGCAACAACTTATAAAGTAGATCTTTTTGGCAAGACAGCTTTTCCATTTGTATGCGTGCTCATGGCTATGATTGGAGCAGCACTTGGGATGAGATCTTTTGTAAAAGAAAGCATGCCTCTGGGTATTGCCATTGGAATAGGGGTTTCGTTTCTTTACTGGATCATGCACGGATTTTGCATATCTCTTGGATATGGTAATGTTTTGCCTCCCTTTGTGAGTGCCTGGCTTGCAAATATATTTTTCTTTTGTTTTGCAATTTTATTTTTAATAACAGTTGATGACTAACAGTTGATGACTAACACCGCGGAAGATTAATGAAGAAGCAAATAACAGCAAAAATAGAAAAGGTCATGAAAAGCGATGCTGGTTCAGAACCTTTTTTTTCTTTTGAGAATTTTCTTTTATTCTGCTCAAAAATTTATTCAACTATCATAAAGGTAAGAACCTCACTTTATAAATTTAATATTATTAAATCAAAAAGGCTTCCCTGCTTTGTTATCAGTATTGGAAACATAACGGTCGGTGGAACCGGTAAAACTCCCATGACGATGTATGTGGCAGACATTATTAAAACATTGGGTTATAAACCTGTTATTGTAACCAGGGGATATCAGGGGACATATAAGGAATCTCAAGCTATAGTAAGTGACGGAAATGTTTTTTTTTTAAACGTACATGAGGCCGGAGATGAAGCCTGCATGATGGCGGAGAATTTAAAGATCCCGGTTGTTGTAGGAAAAAACAGATATCAGGCAGGGCTGCTGGCAATAAACAAATTTAATCCTGATGTGATTATACTTGATGATGCTTTTCAGCATATGGCTTTAAAAAGAAATCTTAATTTATTACTTTGTGATTTTAATAAACCTTTTGGTAACTCTGAACTTATCCCAAGGGGGCGGTTAAGGGAACCGCAAGCCGGGGTCCAACGTTGTGATGCAGTGGTATTAACAAGGGCAGACAAAAAAGATGAATCCAATCAAACAGACTATGCTGCAATTGGGGATTCTTTATTCTTCAAAAACAAACGAGTATTCCATACACGCCATTTTGCCTTTGTTGCAAATTATGTTAATTGGCAATCATCTGTTGAGCCAGCAGATCCCGTGACCACAGGTTTTTTATTTTCCGGGATTGCTGATAACTCAGATTTCCAAACGACTTGTAAGAATATGGGGATGGGGATTAGGGGCTTTGCTGAGTTCTCAGATCATCACTGGTATACACAAAAAGATTTAATAGAAATATATGAAAAATATAAAGAAAGCAGGGCAGATGCCCTTGTTACAACTCAAAAAGATTATATTAAGATAAAAGAGTTGATATCTGATCTGTTTCCGTTGGTTCCGTTGATTGTTATAGGAATCAAAATCAAGTTCAAAACTGAACATAAAGATAAGTTTGAAAACCTTATTAAAACCAAATTCAATACATATCTAACCAACAAATAACAAAGTCAAATTATCTGATCAATCTGCTATACGGGCGAGGCTTCCATCTATTATAAAACCATGGGAATTGCTCCGGATATTCTTTAATAATATCTTCAACAATAGTCATAAATTGCTGGGCTGTTCTTTCAATGTCCTTGATGTCATCCCCGGTTTTTTTCACCTCTATTTCAGGACGAAAAATTACCTTATAATGGTTTTTTTGCCTGACAAGGAAAAGAGGCACAACAGGGACTCCAGCCTGCAAGGATAGTCTTGCTATATTTTTATTAACAATTATTCTTGAACCAAAGAAGTTAACAACAACTCCTTTTTCTGCCGGTACTCTTTTATCAATGACTAATCCAACTGTTTCATTATTTTTAAAGGCATTAACTATCCCCTCCAGTGCTTTGTTCATAGGAAACAGATTCCCGGTTTTAAATCTGAGCCTTTTTTCTTTCATAAAGCGGTCAAAGATTGCTGGTTTAATTGGTTGATAAACAGAATGCCATTTTACTTTCTCTTTTTCAAGAAAAGGTATTAGCAACTCCCAAACACCAAAATGACTTGTAATAAAAAATGTACCTTTCTTGCTTTGCTTAATTTGTTCTAATATATCTTTTCCTTCAACTTCAAACCATTTATCAGAATCTTCAAGGTTTATGTGAATGCTCCAGAGCACTTCAAACATACTTTGGCAAAAATGTGTAAAACTTTTTAAAATAAGCCTGTTAGCTTCTTTTTTATCAATATTTCTATTAAATTTTGTAGTAATATTATTATAAGCTTTCTTTTTCCGTTTTTTATCCAACAGGTACCATATATACCCGATCATACCGAATAGTTTCAGACCAAGTTTTCGTGGCAGGTGTGCAATAAGCCAGACAAAAACCTTAAGCAGCAAATAAGCTATTTCATTAATCATTTTAACTCCAAAGTATCACATATAATTTTGTAGAATTTATCAAAAACATACACCTGATCATAAAGGTATACTTTCTCATGTGCAGATAGCCCCATTTTTCTTCTCAAATCAGCATCTTCAATCAATTTAGACAATTGGTTTTCCCACTCTTCCAAAGAGCTTGCCCATAATCCATTTTTGCCATTTTCTATAACATCACAATTCATCCCCACAGGGGAACAGACGCTTGGGATGCCAATAGCCAGATACTGGATTAATTTAAAACTGCATTTTCCTTTTGACCATGTGTTATCATCAAGAGGCATTAGTCCAATGTCAAAACTTACAAGATCATCAACTTCATCATTATATTCCCACTTTTTCTTTTCAACAGTCAAGTGATCACAATTAAAAAAGGCATCAGCAACAATTTTTAACTTTAACTTTTTATATTTTTTGCCAAGCTTGTTAAATACCGGAATCAGTTTTTCAAGATATTTTAATGTGGATTTACTCCCGATCCACCCCAATGTAACTTGAGAAGGGGTTTCAGTGTAATCTTTTTCCCTGTATTTTGACAGATCAACTGTGGTTGGCAAAACATATATTTTGTCATGTTTAGTATATTTTGCAGCCAACTCTTTTAAATATGAGTTGCCTGCAATAATAACATCAGATGATCTCATCATACTTATAAATTTTATTTTACGCCCAAAAGAATGATAGGGTGGAGAAGATCTGAACAATATTGCATCATCAAAATCAAAGATGACTTTACATGGTCTTACCCGTAATAGCATATTTTCCCAGGGTTGCAATAATTTTCTACGCACTATAACAACATCTGATTTGGACGCTTTTAAAACAGAGATAAGCCGGCTGAAAAAATTACTTTTGACTTGTATTGATGAGACATCAACATTTTTTTCAGCAAATAAAAGCAAATATTGTGTATAACGGTAGAATAGACCGTCCTGATTATGTATCAGGTAGCATATTTTCATGGGTGATTTATATCGTTATTTATATGTCTGTTTACCTTATTCAGGCTCGCTTTCTTAAGGAATATGTCTATATTGCTGTCTAACATTAAAGGAAGAAATTGCTGTATTTGATCATCTTCCCATCCCCACCATTTAATTTTAAGAAGATGTTGAATAGTCTTTGTATCAAACCGGTTCCTTACTACACTGGCAGGATTCCCGGCTGCAATAGCATAGGCAGGTATGTTTTTTGTCACTACTGCATTGGTTCCGATTGCTGCACCATCTCCAATAGTTACTCCAGATAAGATCACAGCGCCTGCACCTATCCACACATCGTTGCCAATTGTAATATCTCCTTTTGTAGCAGGATGCCCTTTTATCTGTTTTGCCGATTTCCAAAGATAATTAAATGGATAGGTTGTTACCCAGTCAGTTCTATGCTCACCACCAAGGAAAATCTTTACACCGGAGGAAATTGAGCAAAAAGCACCTATTTTAATGGTTGCGCCTTCTTCCCAACTATAAATACGCGGGATCCCATAGGTATGTTTCCCAATTTCATATTGAGGATAAATAGTTCTAATATCTTTTTTTTTGCCACGGATAATTTTTTTTAATTTTTTCAGATATTTGTGCATAATGATTAAAGCACCAACTTATTTTGTTTTAGTCGAGGCCACTCCTATCATGTTTATCATTGTCGGCGTCAGCACATATCTGTATCCGACAAGCCACCTTAGAATACCTATCCTGGACATGGCTTTGAGTACTTTTACAGAGATTGCCCGGAAAAAACGACCATTTTTTATTTCTGTTTTAAAGCTAAATTTTATTTTCCCTACTTCCATGTCAGGTTTATAAAATTCAAGTTTTTTGGATGTAGAGGCCAAACAATCAGCATCATTAAATTCAAGATCGGAGAAAAGTTTTTTAACCCCTTCAGGAGTAAAACGCCAATAATCTGATGGAAACCCATGAAATTTCCAGGAAAAAGGAACAGATAAACAGATTTTTCCACCTGGTTTCAGCAGAGCAGTCAGGTTTTCTGCCATTTTAAATGGCTGATCACAATGTTCCATTACGCTCATACAAAAAATAGTACCAAAGCGTTCTCCATTAAGTTCTGCGTCAATTTTTTCAAATTTTTGTGTAAAATTTAAAACTACATCAACGCCGGATCCTTCTTGCATATCTGCGCCTATAAATGTATCTCTGCTTTTGAAAATTGATCGTAAAGCCTGTCCGCCTCCATAATCTTTTGAACCAACCTCAAGATAAGGGCCGGTAAACTTTTTTTCAAATTTTTTAATGTACACTAATTGATTTTCATCACCCATTTCTGTTTTCCCTTACTTTCAAACTAAACTATTGATTTACACCTATCATATAATATAAATTTTTTTCACATTTCATTGTTTTACTTTTACTACCGGTAAAGGCGTTTTATAATGAGACTTAAAATAAGAGGAGAGAACTGTCGGACCGTAAGCTCCCATGTATTGCTCCGGATATTTAAGAATATAATGTTCCAGTAATTTTGCATACTTAGTTACTATAGTATCGTATTCTTCTTCACCATGTTCCCAGTGATTATCAATGGGTTCTTTAAGTATAATGGAAATTTTCCCTTTTTTATAGAAATGGAGAAAAGGAATAATTGTAGCTTCGGTCTGATGAGCAAAACAAATCATTCCGGTAGGAAACTTCATTTTCTTTCCAAGGCAAACAACCTCTTTACCCGATCTCCCTTCCGCAACATCCTCAGCATGATATATTATCTTTCCTGCATTCAGAGTATCTATTATTCTTTTTTTATACGCTGTTTCAGGGGAGGGGTCATGAAGAAAAATTGTATTGTCATGTGTATCATAATATTTATATTTGGAATGTTTTGATCCTCTTGGGCTCCCTCCGCCCTTTAACACAGTTATATCATATCCTAAAACTCTCAGTACACTCCAGGACAGATGAGGGTTGCCAAAATGTCCTGTCATCAAAATAATCCCATTTTTCTTTTTTAATGCCTTGTCCAGATGATGAAGACCTTCTATCTCCACAAATCGTTTTACATACTGCCTGTCCATATGGGGGATTATATATTTTTGGATCTTTCTTACTCCTTTTAACTCGGCAATACTCCTTACAATTTTTTTAATTTTTTTTGGATCTTTTTGGTTAAAGAAAAAAACAGCTTTGCTCTCAACATCATTTTTCCAATTTTTTCTACGATGGTAATAAAAAAAAGAAAATATTACAGGGTAAATGAAAAATATTTTGTATAAAAACCACTTCACTCAGGCCTCTCCTTTTTAATATTATTCTTTCCTTACAATATGCTATCTTATACCAATCTATCTTGATTTTTTCAACTTAAACCGGTTTAGTTGCTACTATAACTATTTTATGGACATCAGCCTGAAATTGTACTAAATTCAAAACAAAATTATAAAAATATATATTGCCATGAATAAGGGGAATAGATGATCAAAACTGATAACGTTTCTGACAGCACTTCTGATAATCAGAAAGTTGTTCCAAAGGCCAGAACTATAATCCACAAAGTTATTATAGACTGGCTTTCAACCAGGCCTAAGGGGAAACTTCTGGATGCTCCGGCAGGATATGGTCATTTATCAATGAAACTGAAAGAACTTGGATTTGAAGTTATTTGTGGAGAGATTGAACCTGAGATATTCAAGGTAGAAGGGCTGGAATGTATATTTACGGATCTTAATAAGAATATTCAAGCACCTGATGAGTCGTTTGATTATGTCTGTTGCGTTGACGGGTTAGAACATATGACTGACCCTTATAGAGCTGTGGAAGAATTCTCGCGGGTTTTAAAACCCGGAGGTATTGGCATATTCAGTATTCCAAATTATTCAAATATTGAAAAACGCTTCCAATTTTTCCTCAAAGGTTCGCTGACAAAACCAAAAACTATTGATGATTACAATAAATCCGGGCGGAATTTATTCAATTTTCATAATTCGCCTTTAACCATCACTATTCTTGACCTCATGTTTGACATTAATCAGCTTAAGATTGAAGAAATACTCCGTGATAAAATAAAATTAAAGCAATATTTTTTTTTACCAGTGGTTCTTGCAATGAAAATGGTGGCTGCACTATCTTCAGAACGATCACGTCGCAAGTACAGGTATGACATCACACTAAAAGACGAAGTCATATTTGGAGGAAACACTCTGATATTCATTGTACGTAAATCAGGGAAATCATAACATATTATGACTGAGCCCAAAGTAACTATACTTATTCCGAATTATAAGACACTCAAGCTTGCCAAGCTTTGTCTGCGTCTGATTAGAAAATATACTGATCCTGAAAAGATTCATGTGATTGTAATTGATAATGATTCTGATGATGAATCAACTGATTATTTAAGATCTCTTAAGTGGATTGAACTTATCGAAAGAAAGAAAGTTGATGGAGAAATCCCGGCTTTGTCGCATTCCATGGCGCTTGATCTTGCCTTGGAACGTGTTAAAACACCATATGTACTTTCAATCCACACTGATACTTTTGTAAAAAATTCATCCTGGCTTGATGCGTTGATTGCTGAAATAGAAAAAGATTCAAACATTGCAGGTATCGGCTCCTGGAAACTTGAGGACCCACCATCTCTGTACAAACGGCTTTGGAAAATTTTTGAGTTTAGAATAAGAGCAGCTGTATACTACATCACAAAAAATGAAGAGAAATTTAATCACGTAAAATCCCAGAAAAAAAGTGGGTACTATGACTTGTTTCAGAGTAATAGTTTGAATCTAAACGATGATGACAGTGGACACTATTATCTGAGGAGCCATTGCGCACTTTACCGCATGGACTTTATAAAAAAATATAAACTCTGTTTCAGCGGAGAGGAGAAAACAGCAGGATCTCACATGCACAGTATTCTTGTGCAAAACAATCATAATATGGTTTTTCTTTCTATCAGCTTTTTAAGCAGATATCTAGTCCATTTGAATCATGCTACCATGGTACTTCATTCTGAGTTTGGAATTACAAACAGAACTCGCCGCCAGGGTTTAAAAAGGATTGAAAGAGAATTAAAACAACTTAAAGCAGAGAAAATATTGAAAGATGCGTCCCTTGATTATTGATAAAATAAGAATGTTCAAGAAAAGTCTAATTGACCGTGATAGTGATTTGTTATATTTAGGTATTCCAATATGTATCTCATTATTAATAAAGATTATCCTCCTTGTCGTATTATTTAACAGCCCGATTAATAATGACGGCACTTTATATATTAATGCAGCAAGGCAATATGCCATGGGCAATTTTGCAGAAGGCCTCAGCCTGTATCCCATGCCCGCATACCCCCTGCTCCTTGTCTTTGTTCATATTATAATTCCTGACTGGATTTTTGCAGGGTTTCTGATTTCTGTCTTCAGCATACTGCTTGTCACAATACCTTTATACTATTTGACAAAAACAATGTTCAGTGTAAAAGCAGGATTTTGGGCATGTCTTATTCTTGCTGCGCTCCCAAGGATGAATGAGTGGTCTATGAATATTAGCAGGGATCCTCTTTTTTTATTCTTATTTATTTCGTCTGTTTATTTTGCTTTTAAGGCTATTACAGAAAAAGATTTATTTTTATTTGGAGCAACCTTTATTTTAGCATGGAGTGCCACGCTTATAAGGATTGAAGGTGTTGTTTTTATTGGATTTTATGCTTGCACTTTAGCTTACCTTTCATTTGCGGACAAAGAAAACAGGTATCGTTATCTTTCAAGATTGTTGATTTGGATAGGCATCCCCCTTGGTATTGCATTACTTGCGTTATTATCAGGTGGTATACGCGGCATTGCAGTTAACAGGTTTGATAATGTATTTGCTGAATTAATAAAATTTTTTAATGGGAGTTTCCTTACCAAACCTACTCAAATTTATCAGTTTTTTTCAGAAGCTGTGAAGCAACCACCTTTTTTTGACGGGCACTACAGTTTTGCAGCGCTTTGCAAGCATTATCTCCCTCTTATCTATATGCTGGGGATAATGCAGATATTAATGAAAATACTATTTCCTTTGTCAGTTATTCCTCTTTATTTTGGATTCAAAGACCGGGCAAAACATTCTGGCTACTCTCATAAGTTTATACTTTGGATATGGATTTTGTATATTGGTCTTGGTTATTATTTTTTAATAAAAAATGATTTTATTGCAACGAGATATCTGATAATTCCGGCATTTCTTCTTCTCCCATGGATTGGGCTGGGAATAAACAGGTTGTGTGAAAAAATGAGTACCTCTTCACATAAAAAGATCATTTTAGTTTTAATCCTGATTATTACGCTTGTACCAACTGCCAAAACGTTTCAGTCATTATCATCAAGAGACGCTACAACTGCTGATACTGTTAATTGGCTGAAGAATAATGATAAAATAAATAACACACAAATTGTTTCAAACGATTATAAACTTGCTTTTTATATTGACCTGAAAGCAGATGAGAGCGCTGAGTTTAAAACTCATTATTATAACAGGATTAATACTTCTTTAAGTGTCAGGATAATTGAAAAATTCGCTCTTGAAAAGAAATCTCAAATTATTGTTTTCAAAGTAAAAACCAAAGATATTAATAAAATTGAGAATTTTCAATTTTATCAGAAGATCAACTCATTTGCTGGAAACAGGTACACCATCTTTATTTATAATAGAGCATTCATTAAATAATATTGTTAACCTAATTTTTTATTTTTTTTGATATATCACAAATAATTCTTCGCCTTTGTTAAGAAGTGTTGCCAGAGCAACAAAGAATTTAGCAAAGAACCGGCGCAATTTATTTTTGTTTGATGGCATATTTTTGTTCCCCAAAAAATAATCAATACTATGAAGGACAGCTCTTGGAGTAGCGAAAGTCTTTGTTTTCACTGCAAACATATTATGTTGGCCTGCAAGCATATTAAGATTTTTAAGATTAAATAATATAAGATGACGTGGTATTTCGTCAGGGAACCAGTTCAACCCAAACCATTTTCTCCCCAGAGCACAGGTATTTGGTGTTATAATAATAAGATGTCCTTTGGGTTTTAGTATTCTGCTTATTTCTTTGATCAGGTCACCAGGGTCAGGAATATGTTCGATCAGATGACGTGCACTAACTATATCAAAGCTGTTATTTTTAAAACTGGCAGCTTTCAGTTCTCCATGAAAAACTTGCAGTCCGGCTTTATGGCATATGTCTACTGCCACGGAATTGAATTCCACTCCTTCAAATTTCCAGCCAAGAGTATTCATTGAATTTATGTATTGACCATTGCTACAACCTATGTCAAGCCCTCTGGAATCAGGAACAAAAGGAATAGAAGACTTATATCGGAAAAATGAAATAATTGGAGCTAATAACCTGTAAAAAAATGGAATTTGGAAATGAGAATAGTTATATTTATATTTTAAAACACTTTGTTTGACCAGAGAGTATTTTTTTTTTCTGGTTATCTCTTCATAGTAAACATCAGGGTAGAATGTATTTATGGTTTCAGAATCAGGCATAGGATGCTGATATTCAGCACTGCATCTTGTGCATTTCATATATGTGTATAATTCTTTTTTATCATAAAGGATATCTCTGCCCTTGTGTGAAAAAGATCCTTTTGAACCGCATAGCGGGCATGTGCCGACTTTTGCCTTATTCATATAGTCTCCATACAATTTCAATGCATCTTTTTTTATTTTTTTTTGTTTATAATTTG
>JAIOSM010000505.1 GCA_021107575.1 Desulfobacteraceae bacterium
GTTTATCAATTCCTTTTTCTTTGCCGGATCTGAAATTATAATTAAGATTAACAATATATTGATCTAAGTGTTCTGATCGACAAATGTCTGCAAAAACCGAGCCTGTTTCAATGGCGCCAAGTTGGTTTTTATCCCCGATAATAATAACTTTTGAATTTAAAGGGATTGCCTCTAAAAGTTTTGTCATTAGCGCAATGTCAATCATTGATGCTTCATCAATAATAACAAGGTCAGCAACAATGTTTTGTTGGATGAAGTCTTTGCCCAATTTGGTAGTATTGTTGATTTTAAGCAGCCTGTGGATTGTCATGCCTGCCTGTAATTTTGATGCAGCTTTGCCTGTGGGGGCTGTATTGACAATTGTTACAGGGGCTGATGCTTTGAATGTTTTTTCAAAAACAGTTGCAATTTTATCTGTAATATATGTTTTTCCTGTGCCAGGCCCACCTGATATAATCAGGAAATTATTCAAAATGGATTTTAGCACAGCTTTCTTTTGTTCTGAGATCCCTCGGTTTTGCCCTTTGAAATATTTATCAAGCAGAGTGGTGAGAGTAGATTTGTCAATATCCGGCAATGGAGATTTTATTCTTAGTAATATATTTTTTACTATTCTTTTTTGGTAATCAAAATATTTTGCAAGATATAGCTTGTTGTCAGAATCAAGCACAAGGGGACAATCAGAATCTTCCCCAACAAGCTTACTTGACCTCAACGCTTTTATCCATTGTTCTTTGTCAGGAAGTTTAATCTCTATTCTATTATCAAAACCTGCCTTCTCAGAAACCGTATTGTCTTCAGAAGCAGTTAGAAGAGAAATTGATTGACTTGTACTTTGATTAATATCAAGGCAGACGTGCCCGTCACGGGAGGCTTTAGAAACAAGAGCAGCCGATAATATAACGATTTGATTATCTTCATTGGCAATTTCAGCCAAAGTCTTAGCAAGATAATAATCAAGATTTGATAAAAATCCGACTTTAAATAAAATGTCAATATCACTTTGCATAGCCTCGTTAATCTATAAATATTGGGTCAAAAAAACAAGTGCAATTATAAGGATAATTTATAAAGATCTATTGTTTTATGGATTGCAGTGAAGATTAAAACAAACACAAAAAATGAGAGTTAGGAATAATGCAGTTAAAAGTTATCGATATCTTCTTCTTCTCCTGTCTTTATTTTTTCTTTTATTGTTTTCGCCTGAGAGCTCAACAATTACACCCTGTCTAACACTGAGTCGTCTGTCCTGTTTGTTTTTACGCCTGTCTTTTTTGAACTTTCGTGTTATGGTTTTTTGAGTATCCCCGGGCATGTGTTTAACTCTGTCAATGGACCCGATAGTGGTCTCCCGGTATGGAATTGTCTTGTATTGAAAAGTCATGGGTAGTTCCTCCTTGAACTAAAATTTCAACTAAAGCCATAAAATCCTTTTTTCTGCCCCATAACATACTTTTTTGTATATTACAACTATTTTTTATTAATTAAAATATCGTCATTTGATATAAAATTCTTTAATTTGCGCCACTTTTTTTACTATATTTTCCTATAAAATTGTTTGTCCGTAAGAAAGGAACAAATCTGGAGTCGTCTGTTTTTATGTGGTTTATAAGTAAATTTCTTAAATTATTGATCATTTCTTCATTTAAATTAGCTTTATCATCTGCAACCAGCCTGCGAAGGGCCATCACAAAGGTCTCAAATTTGCGATGCGTTTTGGTATGTTTTACAAATTCAGGGTATTTGTTTGTTATAAGGTATTCTTCTTCAATACTGAAGTAGTATTTGCTGTATTCACTGATTTCAGAAATCATATTTGTGCATTCTTTTCCTTCAGCATCATTTTCCATTAGATCAATTAATGCATTGATAAGTGCGAACATTTTTTTTTGAAGTTCATCTATTTCCGGAATATCAACACTTAATTTTTCATCCCATTCAATTTTTTTCATCTTTATTACTCCTGTTTGATTTTTCTATAAAAATAGTAACTATTATAATCATTGATATACCAATTGCTATTGCGATTGCCATTTTTAAGCCGCTGTTGCCAAATGTCGGAACAATGATAAATGGTATGAGATACAGGTATAAAAATATATGCAAACATCCAATACTGGCAATTTTATAAAGAGTTTTCTTTTCCATTATATACTATTAAGTATTTTTAAGTGAATATTATCAAAACCTTTATTGGACATGACAAGTATAAGGTCACCTTTTGTTGCCTGTTTTGATATAAAATCAACAATTAAATCTGTAGTATTAAAATACATAGCATCAATACCCCTTGCTGTTATATCTTGTACAAGCTTCTTTGCAGACAGCCTTTCCTTGGCGGGGATTTTACCAATTCCGGATGGCTCTTTTATACAGACAATATCTGCCCCAATAAATGATTCAGGATATATGGCTTGGAAAATATCACGCATGCTGGTGTTTGTTCCGGGTTCAAAAACTGCAATAATTCTTCCTGGTTTATAAAAAGGTTTAACAGCAGCAATAGTTTCTCTGACAGCAGAAGGGTGATGTGCAAAATCATCCATTACCGTGATCCCATTCTTTTCTCCCCGTATCTCCTGTCTTCTTTTAATTCCTGAAAATTTTTTCAAAGCGTTTTGCAAAATATTATTTGGTATCCCGATTTCTTTAGCTGCACACGCAACAGGCAGGGTATTCATTATATTATGTTTTCCCATAAGAGAAGTTTTGATTTTAATCGTTTTTTTCCCCGGGGATATTATTTCAAATAAAGCTTTACCGGAATCAATAATATAATCATCAAATGACCAGCAATCATTTTTTTGTCCGAATTTTTCAATTCGGCAATCTGCAAACTTTAGTATTTCGTCAAGATTTTGATTTTCTTCTGATGCAATTAAGAGAGAGTCGGGCTTAAGTTTTTTTAAAAAATTTGTGAAAACTTCTTTTATATGGTCAATACTTGTAAAAATATCCGCATGGTCAAATTCAATCCCGGTATTAATTGTTATTACCGGATCATAATGCATGAATTTTGGACCTTTATCAAAAAAGGCAGTATCATATTCATCACCTTCAATAACAAAGTATTCTCCCTTACCTATATGAAAGCTTGAGTTAAAGTTATTTAGAATACCGCCTATCATAAATGAAGGATCCAGGCCTGCCTCATAAAGTAAATACGCCATAATCGAGGCAGTAGTAGTTTTTCCGTGGGTTCCGGTGATAAGGATAATTTTTTTATTACGGGCAAAAAATTTATTTAGAGCCTGGGGCATTGATAAATAGGGTATCTCTTGTTCCATTACAAATTTTGCTTCACTGTTTTCTCTTGTAACTGCGTTGCCAATCACAACAAGATCAGGTTTATGGCCAATGTTGTCAGGATTAAATCCTTTATAAAGTTTAATTCCCTTTTGATTAAGAAAGTCACTCATGGGAGGATAGACGTTTTGATCAGAACCTGATACTTCATATCCTGCCTCTTGCAGCATACAGGCAAGAGTGCCCATCCCGGTACCACACGCTGCAATTAAATGAATTTTTTTTATGTCCATTTGCTTAATATTTATCTACTTAATATCTGCCAGAGTTTCTGCAGCAGCAGTAATGGTTTCTTCAATATCATCATCAGTATGAGCAGTTGACATGAAAATGGCTTCAAATTGGGAAGGCGCCAGATAGATACCTCTTTCTCGCATCCCATGGTAATATGCAGAGAACATTTTAAGATCACATTTTTTTGCATCATCAAAATTATTAATAGTAATATCACTAAAAAAAACTCCTGCCATAGCTCCTGCCTGAGCAATGGTTAAGTTTATACCTGCATCATCAGCACAGGATTTCAAGCCAGTAAGAAGCTTCTCTGTTTTGATAGTTAAATCTTCATAAATACCGTTTTTATCCAATTCTTCAAGTGTGGCAATCCCTGCTGCCATGGCAAGAGGATTCCCAGACAGAGTACCTGCCTGATAGACACCGCCCTCCGGGGCAATATGAGCCATGATTTCTTTTTTGCCTCCATAAGCACCAACAGGTAAACCCCCGCCGATTACTTTACCAAAACATGTGAGATCAGGATCAATATTGAAAAACCCCTGGGCGCAGTTGTGAGCAACTCTGAATCCGGTCATAACTTCATCAAAGATAAGAAGACTGCCAGACTTAGAGGTATATTCTCTCAATGTTTCAAGGAATCCCTGTTGGGGAAGAACCATGCCCATATTCCCTGCAACAGGCTCTACAATAACACAGGCAATTTTATCACCTTTTTCTTTCATAACTTGCCTGAAGCCATCAATATCATTAAATTTGAGGGATAGTGTATTGGAGATAATCTCTTTGGGAATGCCCGGGCTTCCGGGGATATTAAGAGTTGCAACACCAGACCCTGCTTCTACGAGCAAAGTGTCGGCATGACCATGGTAACAGCCGTCAAATTTAATAACTATGTCGCGTTTAGTAAATCCCCGGGCAAGTCTTATGGCACTCATGGTAGCTTCGGTTCCTGAGTTTACCATTCTGACTTTTTCCACCGAAGGAACTCTTTTTATAACAATAGAGGCAAGTTTTGTCTCAAGTTCAATGGGAGCGCCAAAACTTGTGCCGATTTTCAATGTTTTTTCAAGTTCTTTTATAACATTCGGGTGCTGATGTCCAAGGATCAATGGTCCCCAGGAAAGTACATAATCAATATATTCATTTGCATCAACATCATAAAGTTTGGAGCCTTTACCTTTTGCTATAAAAAGGGGAGACCCTCCAACTGATTTTAATGCTCTTGCAGGCGAATTAACTCCGCCCGGGATAAAATGCTGAGCTTCCTTAAAAAGGTTTTGAGATTTTGTAATATCCATTTTAATCCTCATATAAAAATTATAAATTAAAAAACTGATAGTAAATATTAATTTAATGTCATTTGTTTAATGGTCAATCGTTTTTATATACTTTTTTTATCTTTTCTTCAATCTAAAAAAAGATTGACATATATGGCTATGACTGGTACTTTATCACTCGTTTTTAAATAAAATATTGGGCCGTTAGCTCAACTGGTAGAGCAATTGACTCTTAATCAATAGGTCCCGGGTTCGACTCCCTGACGGCCCACCAATAGTAGCAAAAGCTCCCACTATTTTTTAATGTGGGGGCTTTTTTTAGCATTAGATCGTTTGCAACAGCTATAGGTAGTCTTAAGCTATGTTGCAAATTATTAAGTTAAAGTGTTTTAATCTTTATGCGGGCAGGGTGCTGATAAGTGTTTTGACTTATCAGCTTTTTTTTATTGGTGATATCGTGCTGATTTTTTCTATGGGGCTGAAGCCTTCAGATTTCATATATTTTTTTTTAGGCCGCATTTTTTGTTTTAATTCCATATATTGTGAGTAAGTATTTTTTATTTTTTGTTTTGGTCGCAGGAGAGTTGATTTGTTAAAATCAGGTTTTTTAAAATCAGGCTGCCTGAAGTTTTTGTTGATAGAGCTTTGAACGGTTGTATTTAAAACTGAATCAAAAGTTTTATTCTTTTTTACATCATTGTTTGATTGTGCAGCAGATTTAAATGTTGTAGAAGGTTTGGCCTCAGCTTTCTTTGTTTTGGTTTTAGTTGGTTTTAAGAAATTTTTGTGTATTTTCTTGAAAAAAGCTGCAAAACCATCAGAAGAAGTTTTTCTTACCTTCCTTTTTTTTTGTGCAGGAGAAGATGGTTCTGATTCGGGTTCCTTTCTTGACTCAAGAACTTTTTTAAGAACCTGGAATGCAAGGTTTATCTCTTTCATTTTCTCATGCCCTGCAAGTTGGTCTGCATTGATTTTTAATTTGTCAGGATGATATTTCTTCGCAAGTGCTCTAAAAGAAGTTTTTGCATCATCTAAATATGCATCAGAGGAAAGATTTAAAATAGATAGTGCTTGTTTGGTATCCATATTTTTTTGTATTCTTTGAAAGAATGCATGTCAAGGTAATTTGTAGTATGAGCGCTTTGAAAAAACTTAAATAAATGGTATTTTGTCAGAATATATAATAATGGAGTAAGTATTATGAAGAATAAAAATTTAATCCCTTATGTCCTTGGTAAAAACCCGGATCTTGATGCATGGTTTACAGTATTTTTTCTTGAAAATCATATTGATTACTATGCGTACCCTGCAAAAGTCGGTTCTCCAAAACAGATTGAATTTATGGTCAGCCTTGATGGTGAAGAAAGATATTATCCCTGCTCTGATGATATGTTCTGTTCCATAATGTCACGGCAACAAAATGAGCTTACTGAAAAAAAATATGAAAGATCATATGAAAGAGTACTGAAACTGATCGATGATTTGATATCTTCAGAGCAAGAGAAAGCCTTTTTAAAGTCATTAATAAAAATTAAATATGAGCATGAGATAGAACAAAATCTTATAATTCCATCAAGGCTTGAAAAACGCCTGTATAAAATATTTGTGAGCAGAACTCATATAGAAGATCCTTATGTTGCAATCAAAAGAAAAAGAAATTTAAAAGTTAGCAATAGTTTGAATTCAAAAGCGTTCCATAAAGCTTTAAATTTTATGGATGACTCATTTAAATTAATTTCTGATGATTCTCTTGCCATGTTAAAGAAAAAAATTGAAGATGTTGTTTTCAAAAGGTATCTGGCTTTATTATCTCTAGATTCTTTTGTGCATAAGGATGAAGATGTTGAATTGAAATATGATGATTTTATTAGAATATTTAACACCGGGATAACAGGGAATGGCCTGCCTCAATTACTGAATTTGCTTGGAGAAAAGAAACAAAGGATCATGTGGATTACTGATGAATCAGGTGAGATAGTTGCTGATCTTGCAATGATTCAATATCTTACAAAGCAGGGGCATACAATTGTGATTTCTGTTAAAGAGAGCCCTTATTTTACAAAGGTTTCACTTGTTGATACTACTACTGATCCTGTGCTTTCCAAAGAGCTTGAAGAAGCATATTTTATCCATGGAAATACTTTAAGTAAAAACGATCTTGTTGAAAAATTTAAAAAAAATAATAACATATATGTAATACCGGATGGTACAAATGAAAGTCTGAATCTGCTTCTTGTATCTACCACATTTTCCAGAGTATTTAAGGAAGTTGATTTTGTGGTTTCAAGGGGGCATGCTCAAAAAAGACGCATGCTTGATTCACATTTTAAATTCACTCAGGATTTTTTTAATATTTCCAATGAGAACAATAGTGTTTGTGTATCATATAAACCAAAATCTCATAAGATTGTAAAATTTGCCCATGAAGAACTTGAAGAAAAAGCTGAATTGATTATTGATGAAATGAAAAAAGCAAGAGAAGGTAATATGACCGTGATGTTTTACAGCGGTGTGATAGGTTCAATCCCAGGGAAAATAGATTTGGCAAAAAATATAATGTCAACATTTATTCAAAACCTGGAACAAGAATATTCAAATCTTTTTATTATTAACCCTTCTAATTATTATGAACCCGGTATGGATGCGGATGATCTTATGTATATGTGGGAGATAGTTCAAAAAAGCGGTTATATAGATATCTGGAGATTTCAAACAATAGGAGATATCAGCAAATCCTTTGAATTATTAAATATGGGAGTACCTCCTGAATGGATTGGCAAGGACTCTACCTACAGCACAGGATGTACAAAGGAAATAAAGATTGCCCAGGAAGTATTAAAAATGAACCCGGAGATGCAATTAATTGGTCCTTCAATAGATAAATTTATGCGGAGAGACGAATATGGAGTTGGAAGTATGTATGATCAACGATTGGTATTGCCATGAGGGATAGCAACTTTGATTTCTGGAATGACCATTCCCTCGAATTCCTTGAAATGGCAATGAAAAGAGATTTTCAGGAAAGAATTGAAAGCCCTGATGGTTATGGGAAAAGACAGGGAGAATGTGGTGATATTGTAGAATTTTTTATTATTTTAAAAGATAATAGATTAAAAACAATCTCCTATGATATCCAGGGTTGCCTTAATACACATGCCTGCGCCAATACTTTGATAAAATTTGCTGAAAACAGAACCATTGAAGATGTATGGGAAATAAAACATGAAGATATCATACAATATCTTAAAACTCTTCCCGGGCCTGAACACCATTGTGCAGAACTTGCAGTGGGGGCTTTTTATCTTGCATTGAAAAGTTTGAAATGATTATTTTTTTATATATATTCTTTTAACAGTGTTTATTAATTTTTTTCTATTATTATTCAAAGATTTTTCTTGATTATCTTTACGAATTTTGAGAAAATAAAAAATACTCTTAAAAGGTATACTAATAATACTCTGGTGATTTTATCGTTTCGGTAATATTATTCAGGAGGCAAAAAAATCGTAATAATTAAATTTAATATGAACCGATGCGATCAAATCTGTATTCAGTTATCAGAATCCTCTTTTTTTAACGACTCAGTATCTTGTCGTAAAGCCATAACACTAAAAAAAGATGAGACCTTATCAATGATGAGAACGAAGTCTTTTGTGGAAAGTATAAACAATATTCAAAATAGGATGATATGATACAACAAAATGAAATAGTCATGCTTTTACTGAGTATCGGTTGCGTGATTTTTATACTGATAAACAATCAGAAAGTGAAACGCATTCCAGTTGCAAAAATTCTTATCGCAGGATTTTATGTACTTTTTACCGGGTATGTTTTTACTATCCTTGAGGGCTTATTTTGGAAGGATTTTCTAAATGTAATGGAACACATTTGCTATGCTGTCAGTTCGATTTTGATGGCCGTTTGGTGTTGGAAAATATTAAAATATGAAAAGGATGATAGATAATGTCTCTTGTGGCGGCCATTGATTTTGTATCTTTTCTTGCGGTCATTGGCACTTTAATAGTCTTGGGGCGAGAATGGAATCGGGAGTTACCAAATGATATTAAATTGTTGATCGTTGGGCTTCTTGGATTAGCCCTGTTTCATCATGTTAGTAATATTCTTGAATGGGGGGGGATAAGCAACATATTGGATCCTTGGGAGGATTTCATAGAATTATTGACCCCTATATTATGGTTTATACTTATTTATAGTTACTTGAAAGAATTA
>JAIOSM010000389.1 GCA_021107575.1 Desulfobacteraceae bacterium
AAATTAATGGACTAAAAGAAAATAATATTCAACTTTATCCTAATGATTTTAGAAACTCACACTCTATTCAAGAGATACAAACTATAATTGAAACAACCCCTGAATTATTAGGTGAAAATGGTGAAATGTTTTCTGTTGCCGGTAGAATGATGGCCGTCAATAAGATGGGCAAATCCTCTTTTATCAGATATAAAGATGGCACAGGACAAATCCAGGCATACTTAAAAAAAGATGTTATTGGTGATGATAAATATACTCTTTTTAAAAAACTTGATATTGGTGATTTTATAGGAATCAAAGGGCCTCTTTTTAAAACCAGAACAGGCGAATGGACAATTATTGCAAAGGAGTTTCAACTTGTTGCAAAAGCTCACCGGCCTCTTCCTGAAAAATTTCATGGTTTAAAAGATCCTGAAAAAAGGTACAGACAACGATACCTTGATCTTATTATGAATGAAAAGACAAGAGATGTCTTTATTAAGAGAAGTAAGACTGTAAGTGCCTTGCGTAGTTTTTTTGAAAATCACGGTTTTATTGAAGTCGAGACTCCAATGATGCAGCCTTTGGCAGGAGGAGCCGAAGCAGCTCCTTTTAAAACATGGCATAATGCACTTTCAATGGAATTATATTTAAGAATAGCTCCTGAACTTTATTTAAAAAGGTTAGTAGTCGGTGGCTTTGAAAAAGTGTTTGAGATTAATCGAAATTTCAGAAATGAAGGTGTTTCAACAAAACACAATCCGGAATTCACAATGGTTGAATTTTATCAGGCATATGCTGATTATGAAGATTTGATGAATTTTACTGAAAAAATGTTTTCTTTTGTTGCAAAAGAGGTCACAGGATCTGAAATAATTGAATACCAGGGTCAGCCCATTGATTTTTCTAAAAAATGGATAAGGCTTTCAATGGTAGACTCACTAGTTGAAATTGGTGGTGTTGATTCTAAGGTTGTGAGCGATAAAGGTTTACTTTTAAACTTTGCTGAAGAAAAAAATATTGAGATTAAGAAAAAAGAACAATATGGGAAGGTTTTAACGAAACTTTTTGATATACTGGTTGAACCAAAACTTATACAACCAACATTTATTACCGGATATCCTGTCGAAGTCTCTCCACTTTCCAGGAAAAGTGATTCAAATCCTGAATTAACCGACCGATTTGAGCTTTTTATTGCAGGCAAAGAAATCGCAAATGGATTTTCTGAATTAAATGATCCGGAAGATCAATATGAAAGGTTTCTTCAACAGTCTGTACAACGGGATGAAGGAAATGAGGAAGCTCACATCATGGACTTAGATTATATCGAAGCTCTTGAATATGGCATGCCGCCAACTGCTGGGCAGGGTATTGGTGTAGATAGACTTGTTATGCTCCTTACAGACTCAGATTCTATCAGAGAAGTAATACTTTTCCCCCATATGAGAAAGAATTAATAGTAGATGCCTTTTGAATTATTCATAGCAATCCGATATCTTAAAGCCAAAAGAAAAGAAGGATTTATCTCACTTGTTAGCTTTCTGGCCATTGCAGGAGTTGCCGTAGGTGTTATGGCTCTTGTAATTGTTATCTCTGTTATGAGTGGAGCTGAAACTAGTTTTAGAGAAAAGATACTTGGCCTGGAACCACACCTCCTTGTTATGAATTATGCCGGAAAATTTGATAATTATCATGAGTCTGTAAACAAGATACTATCTATGAAACATGTTGACAATGCATCTCCCATACTTTTCAGTCAAATTATGCTCAGATCCGCAAGCTCGTTTACTGGCGCCATGCTACGTGGTATTGACCCTGGAAGTAAAGTGAAGCTTATAAAGGGGTTCAGCCCGGAGGAATTACAAATTGCTCTTAAAATAAGTGACCTTACGAATAAATATCCCGGAGTTATTATTGGGAAACAACTTGCAATGAGTCTGGGTGTGACTCAAGGGAGTAAAATTATTTTGATGTCTCCTGCTGGAATAATATCACCCATGGGCAATATCCCTTCCATGAGCAGGTTTCAGGTAACAGGAATTTTCGAATCTGGAATGTATGAATATGACAGTGCACTTATTTATGTTCATATTTTCGAAGCTCAAAAAATAACCGGGATTAAAAATGGCATATCTGCTATCGGAGTTTGGGTGGATGATATTTTTTCTGTAGATGTTTTGAAGAATAAGATACTTTCTATTCTTGATTATAAGTTTTATGTAAGAGACTGGATGGATATTAATAAAAGTCTTTTTTCTGCTTTGAAACTTGAAAAAACCGCCATGTTTATTATCCTGACTCTTATTATTTTTGTTGCCGCATTTAACATTGCAAGTGCTCTTATGATGATGGTAATGGAAAAAACAAAAGATATTGCAGTGTTAAAAGCCATGGGTGCAACAGATAAAATTGTTAGAAGAATTTTCATTATCAAGGGAATGATAATTGGAACATTAGGAACATTGATTGGAACAATATCAGGAGTTATTATCTGTTTTTTACTTATGCGGTATGAATTTATTCACCTTCCTGAGGCATACCCTTTCAGAACTCTTCCAGTGGAATTAAATTTAATGGATGTTATTGTTATAGCAGTATCTGCTTTGTTTATTTGTTTTGTCTCTACAATTTATCCATCCAGCAAGGCATCTAAGATGGACCCGGTTGAGGCCTTGCGCTATGGATAAGATAGAACCGATAATAAATCTTAAATCTGCTTCAAAAGGATTTTATTCAAAAGAAGCCAGGATTGATATTTTAGAGAATGCTGATATTAGTATTAAAAAAGGCGAGACAATCGCTATTGTAGGCGCGTCCGGAATCGGCAAATCAACATTATTAAACATTATAGGAACTCTTGACAGACCGGATAAAGGGAGCCTTTTTTTCAGAGGGGAAAACCTTTTTTTATTAAAAGACGATGACCTTGCAAAGTTTAGAAATAAAAATATTGGATTTGTATTCCAATCTCATCATCTTCTATTTGGATTTACTGCCCTTGAAAATGTTATGATACCGTGTATGATAGCATCGGGTATGAAAAATTCGAGCTTGATGGGAAAAAGTACTACGAAGCATGGTATTGAGAAGCAACAAAACATTGAAAAACAGGCTATGGAAATACTTGAGCGGGTAGGGCTTAAACATCGAGCACCAGGTCTAGTCGAAGATTTGTCAGGCGGAGAGCAACAACGTGTTGCGCTTGCACGGGCACTCGTGAATAAACCCGACCTTTTGTTAGCTGATGAACCTACTGGTAATTTGGATAAAAAAAATAGCCAGGGAGTACATCAACTGATAGATCAACTAAATAAAGAAATGGGTATGACTGTTGTCATTGTGACGCATAATAACGAGTTTGCAGGGTTAATGGAAAGAAAAGTTACTATTATTAATGGTAAAATTACAGTAGATTAAATTTATAATAAAAATTTGGAAGGTAGCAGTGAAGAATAATACGTTAAAAAAAATATTTTTTTTGTCATTGTTAGTGGTCTGTTTTTTGCCTTTAGATGTATATGCAGAAGAAAATATTAAAGTTGGATTTTTTCCGTTTAATATCTATGCAAATAAAGATATCCAGCCTCTTAAAAAGAAAATTCCCATGATGATAGCTGATGAGATCAAAAAAATAGGTGCTGACTCTGTAATTATTGATCAACAATACAATGATGTTGATTTTGGTAATAAAAAGTTAAAAAAAATTGGGATTGAATACGGTGTTGACCACTTAATTGTTGGTACTCTGTTTGAGGCAGGCGGGAAAATAAGCATTGATATGAGAATGATAAATATTTATGAATCAACGCCTGAAAAAATATTTTTTGTTCAAATTGATGGGGTTGAAAAGTTATATTTGGCTGTAAACCAGCTAAGCAAGAAGCTTATTGCTGAAATCTTTCAAAAGAAAATAATTGTCAAAATTGATATTCAAGGCAACCACAGAATTGAAGACGATGCAATTTTAAGAGTTGTTGATATAAAACCCAAAGACATTGTTGACCCAGGAAAGATATCATTAAATATTAAAAATATTTATAAGCTTGGTTATTTTGATGATGTACAAGCTGAGAGAGAAAAACTTGATACAGGCGTAAAAATAATTTTTAAAGTTGTTGAAAGACCATCTGTAAGACTAAGCAAGTTCAAAGGGAATAAAAAATTCGATGAAGAAGAATTAAAAGAAGTTGTTACTACAAGCACAGGCTCTATCCTTAATATATTTAAAATAAATAGAGATACTTTACGCATTAAAGAACTTTATAAAGCAAAGAATTTTCATAATTGTTCAGTAGAGTATGAGGTGAAAAGATTAAAAAATAATCAGGCCGATGTAATTCTTGATATAAGCGAGGGTGAAAAATTAAAAATTGAAGAAATTTCATTTGAAGGCAATAAACACTTTGATGATGATGATCTTCGTGATGAACTGGAAACTGATGAGAAAGGTATTTTTTCTTTTATTTTCTCTTCGGGTACTCTGGACAGAGCAGAACTTCAAAGAGATGTAGTTCGACTTGAGTCGTTTTATAAAGATAATGGCTTTATGGATGCAAGTGTGTCAGAACCTGAAATAAAATATGGTAAAAACAGTATTCTAATCCATTTTGAGGTTAAAGAAGGCATTCGATATAAGGTTAATAAAGTTACTTTGCAAGGAGATTTGATATTAACAGAAAAGAAACTTTTTAAAAAAATGAAAACTGATAACCTGAAGTATTATTCAAGGGATGTTTTAAAAAATGATATGTTTACCCTTAATGATATTTATACTAATAGAGGTTTTGCCAAACCAGAAATTTCTCCGGTTGAAACCAGAAATCCAAAAGAGCAACAAGTTGATCTTACATTTATTATCAAGAAGGGACCTCCAGTTTATTTTGGAAGGATAACAATCAACGGAAATAATCGTACCCGGGATAAGGTAATAAGGCGTGAAATAAAAGCTGTGGAAACTGAGTTGTTCAGTAAAAAGAAGATTGAAAAGAGCCTCAGGAATCTGCAAAGATTGAAGTATTTTGAAGATGTTAATATTAAATCTTCTCAAGGCACTAGTGATGATAAGATGGATTTAAATTTTGATGTGATTGAACAATCAACAGGTAATTTTATGTTTGGTGCTGGTTACAGCACAAAAGATAAAGCTTATGGTAGTTTTGAAGTAACAGAAGGTAACCTGTTTGGCCGTGGACAAATAGTCAAAGCTAAAGTTCAGATTTCAGGGTCATCTGCACTATATTCACTTAAGTTTATTGAACCATGGCTTTTTGACATCCCATTGTCCAGTGGAGTTGAAATTTATAATTTAGAGAATGAATATGATTATTATGATAAAGACTCAAAAGGTGGGGCCCTGAATTTTTCCTATCCGATTTTTGAGTATGCAAGGATTGGTATAAAGTACAGTTATGAAGATTTTACAATTAGCAATGTTGATACACTATTTACAACTGTAGACCCCGG
Organism: Desulfobacteraceae bacterium; assembly: GCA_021107575.1. Lineage (GTDB taxonomy): Bacteria > Desulfobacterota > Desulfobacteria > Desulfobacterales > Desulfobacteraceae > JAIOSM01. The sequence continues at coordinate 5,443 of JAIOSM010000389.1, forward strand.
ACGTTACATAACAACCAGTACTACCCCAAGCATATCATATGATTCCAGAGATAGAGTATTCTGCCCTACAAAAGGAGCTTTCTCTAAACTGTCTGTTGAATATGCCGATGAGGCATTGGGCGGAGAGATTAATTTTACAAAATCTATTGTAGAAGTCGGAATATATATTCCTGTTTTTTGGAAACTCACTTGGGTTCTTCATGGTAAGGGTGGATACCTGGATGATCGAACTTTGGGCAGTCCTGATATAGATTATGAACGCTTTTATCTTGGTGGTATAGATTCAATTAGAGGGTTTGATTCAGGAGACATCTACGCAAGCAAAGTGAATGGGAAAGAGCGTGGTGGTGAGAAACTTATTCTATTTAATACTGAGATTACTTTTCCAATAGTCGAAGATCAGGGAGTATACGGAGTCGTTTTTTATGATCTTGGTGATGTATTTTTAGAGAATCAAGATGTTACTTTGTCTGATAATTATTCAAGTTTCGGTTTTGGTGTTAGATGGAATTCTCCTATGGGGCCCCTTAGAGTAGAATATGGAATAGTAGATAATGGGAAAGGTATAGAAGATCAGGGAAGTGGCAGATTTCAGTTTTCCATGAGAGCACATTTTTAATTAGAAAATATTATCTGGAGGATATTATGAAGAAAGTAGTTGGGTTTATGGTTTTTACTATGGTATTTCTTTTGTCAGCAGCTTTGCCTGTTTTTTCAGCAGATGTTGCAAAAATTGGTATAGTTGATTTTCAAAAAATTATAGTAACATCCAGTGCTGGTAAATTGATCCAAAAAACATTACAGGCAAAAGGTGATGAGTTTTCTCAAAAGTTGCAGAGTATGCAAAAAGAAATTATAGAACTGGAAAAAAAGCTTAAAAGAGAATCCATGGTATTGAGCCAGGAAAAACGAAATGAAGAAGGGCGTGAATATCGAATTAAAGTCAATGATTTTAAGCAGTCTCAAAAAAAATTACAACGCGATCTTAAAACCCTTGAAACCAAAGAACTGCAAAAGATGGAGAAAGCTGTATATGAGATTGTTCAAAAAATTGGAAAAAAAGAAGGCTATTTGTTAATAATTGAAAAGAAAACCGCAGGTGTAATCTACCATCCGGGATCCATTGATATTACAGCTAGAGTAATAACTGCATATAATAAAATATCTTCTAAATAAAAGTAATACTATTATAAACATGTCATGCAGTTGAGTATAAAAGAAATAGCAAAAATAATTAATGCACAAGTCTTTGGAGATGAGACTTTTACTATTAATAAAGTTTCATCTTTTGAAGATGCAGATGAGTTAAGCCTTACTTTTGCGTCGGACTTAAAATTTCTTAAAAAACTTGACAAAAGTAGGGCTGGAGCTGTTATTGTTCCAATAAATTATGAATTTCCAGCCAATAAAACAATTTTGCCAAATATTTTAAGAACAGAAAATCCAAAGAATAATTTTTTTAAAATTCTTGCTATTTTTAACCCGGGAAAGAATCCAAATAAAAGTATAGCAAAAAATGCCTGCATTGGTGCAAATGCTGAGTTCGGGCAAGATGTTTCAATATATAGCAATGTTTATATTGGTGATAACGTAAAACTTGGTCATCGAGTTGTTTTAATGCCTAATGTTTTTGTCGGCGATGATGTTACAGTTGGAAACGATACTGTCATCAAGCCGAATACCACAATAATGGAAAAGTCTGAAATAGGATGCTCGGTTTTAATTCATTCCGGTACTGTTATAGGCAGCGACGGATTCGGATTTACCCAAAATAGCCAGGTACACGAAAAAATTATTCACGCAGGTTTTGTTTGCATTGGAGATAATGTTGAAATTGGGGCCTGTAACACAATCGACCGAGGTACTTTTGGGAAGACATGGCTTAAAAATGGTGTTAAGACAGATAATTTAGTGCATATTGCTCATAACGTTATCATTGACGAGAATGCTCTTTTAACTGCTCAGGTTGGGATTGCAGGAAGTGCTAAAATAGGGAAAAACGTAATTTTTGCCGGTAAATCCGGTATGTCAGGGCATCTTTCAATTGGAGATAATTCAATTGTAGGACCATGTGCTGGTGTGTTAGCTGATGTTCCTCCCAATGAAATAGTTTCTGGTATGCCGCACATGCCACATAAATTATGGCTTAAAATATCAAGGATTATACCAAGACTCCCTGAATTAAGGAAAATCCTTTTTTCTCTTGAAAGAAGAATAGAAAAAATAGAAAAAAAATAAAAATAATATG
>JAIOSM010000382.1 GCA_021107575.1 Desulfobacteraceae bacterium
TCAGGTAAACTCAATGAGAGAAAAACAACTTATTATATCTTTTTTCCTTTTTGGAGCTATCTGCATAATGGGATTTTATCATCTTGGTTTATTCTGGTCCCGCCGAAAAGATAAGTCTACTTTATATTTTGGTATTTTCTGTTTATTGATTGCTCTTAGAATAATCACCCATGAAGAAATGTATATTGCCAGCCTTTTACCGAACATTGGATATGAACTGCACACCAAGCTGATTTATCTTTCTTTTTATGTTTGTGTTCCATTTTTTATCATGTATCTGGACTCTATTTTTCCAGAGGGAATGTCCAAAAAAATAACCAATTTTATTGTGATAATCTGTTCGGTTTTTTCCGTGATTGTTCTGATCTCAAATACTATACTATATACTTACACTTTGCCCTTTTTCCAACTCTTAACACTTCTACTCCTGATATATGGTATTATTGTAGTATCCCGCTCCATTTTAAGGAAGCAACAGGGCGCTGTTGTATTCCTGTCTGGTTTTTTATGTCTGCTGGTCACAACGGTGAATGATATTTTGTTTGCCCGCATGATAATTGAGACAGGATATTGGGTCCCTTTTGGGTTGTTTGTTTTTATATTCTGTCAGGCTTTTATAATATCCCAGCGATTTTCATTGGCATTTACAATAGTTGAAAAACAGGGCAATGAATTAAAAAGAGAAATACATGAAAAACAAATAATTGAGAGCAATTTAAAAAAGAGTGAAGAAAAATATCGACAGATGATTGATTTTTTACCTATTCCAGTGACTGAGTATGATTTTGATTTAAATATTAAATATGTGAACAACGCTGCCCTTGACGGGTTTGGATATACCAGAGAAGAAATCAACTCCGGAATCGACGTATCTGATCTGATTCCTGATGAATCGGTTCAGAAAATAGCTTTACACTTGAAAAGACTGAAACAGGGTGAAAATCCTGGTCCATTGGAATTGCACCTGTTGAAAAAAGATGGGTCTGAATTGTGGGGACAGATTACCCCCGCCCCAATTTTTAAAGATGAGCAACCTATCGGATTCAGGACTTGCTTTGTGGATCTAACTGAAAATAAAAAAGCTAAGGATGTATTAATATATGCAGCCGAACAGGAAAAGTATGTCCTGGTGGGGCAGGTTGCCGGGAAAATGGCCCATGATTTCAATAATATTCTGGGCATTATTATGGGCAATACAGAACTATCGCTTATTGATTGTAAAGATGGTGAGATAAGAAGGACTCTTGAGTTAATATTTGCACAGACAATACGAGGTAAAAATTTAACAAAAAATCTGGTCGCCTTTGCCAAAGATCAGGAGTTAAAGCAAGAATTTTTCAATATCAGTGATAAAATAAACCTTGTTATTGATTTGCTTAAAAAAGATCTGGGGGGAGTTAATCTTATTAAGGAGGAGAGTCCAGATGTTCCTGACCTGCTGGCTGATCCCGGAATGATTGAACATGCCATTGTAAATCTTGTGCAAAATTCAATTCATGCTATAAGTTTGTCTCAGGATCCTCAAATAATCATTCGAACATATTGTCCCGGTAATAATATCTGCATTGAAATTGAGGATAACGGGTGCGGTATCCCGGAAGAACATATGGAGAATATTTATGAGCCTTCCTTTACACTTAAAGGCAGTAAGGATACAACAGGTTCATATAAAACAAGTATCAAGGGTACTGGCTATGGAATGGCCAATGTAAAAAGATATATCCGGCAGCACAAAGGGGACATTTCAGTTGAGTCAAAATTAGACTCAGGTACTAAAGTTATTATGAAATTACCTGTGATTAAAAAAGAATTGACAAGCGAAGAAATAATAGAACTCCAAAGCTCAAAGTTACAGTTTGAAAAATCTATTCTTCTTGTTGAAGATGAAACTGCCATCTCAAATGTACAATACAGAATACTAACTCAGCAACCTTGTCATCATAAGGTTGACATTGCCAATAATGGCCAAGTCGCGATTGATTTTTTCAATAGGAACAAATATGATTTTGTAAGTTTGGATTATGTTCTCCCGGGGGGTATTAATGGAATGGATGTATATAATTACATAAGAAAAACAGAAAAAACCATTCCAATACTGTTTGTCTCCGGGAATATTGAATTTTTAGAGTCTATAAAAGTATTAAAACAAAAAGATGCGAATTTAGATAATATATCAAAGCCCTGTCAGAATAAAGATTATGTAGACAGCATTAATAAGTTGCTGGAACGGAAATTGGCTGAGAGTCGTATATAGCATGCATAAAAAAAATGCTCAAATCTAAAACTCTATTTCTTACCATTCTTTTCACAATTACATTAATTATTTGCACTGTATTTATACTTACACTCTGCGTAACAGGTAAGCGAGAGTCGGTGCCATCCATACCAGAGTATCTTTTTGCATTGCCTGAAGAAAAACATGTGACAAGTCTGAATAAGAATTCAGTGTTGAAACTACTGACTTTGAATATTGCCCATGGTAGAAAACACGGTGCAAGTCAAATCTTTCAGAGCAAAGAGAAAATTCAATCAAATCTTGATGATATTGTATCATTGTTACAGCGAGTAGACCCTGACATAGTAGCTCTACAGGAAGCAGATGGTCCCTCTATATGGAGTGGCGATTTTAGCCATGTAGCATATATTGCAGAAAAAGCTGGTTACTATTATTTTGTCCGCGGGGCACATGTAGAAGGAGCAATGCTGTCCTATGGTACAGCATTGCTATCAAAGCATCATCTTACAAGACCAGTCTCTGTAACATTCAAACCATCTCCACCTACTTTTTCAAAAGGCTTTGTTTCAGCTGATATCAACACGGGTAATGAGTCAAAAACTAAAATCGTATCTGTTCATTTGGATTTCTCCCGTAAAACTGTCCGGGAACAACAAGTTAAAGATATGGTTGATATGCTGTCAGTCAGTAAAAAGTCATTGATTGTTATGGGAGACTTCAATTGTGAGTTTAAAGATGGATCTGCAATACAAATACTGGCAGAAAAGCTTAACCTGTCAATATATCAGATAAGTGCTGAAAATATGACCACCTTTCCTAAGTTAAAGAAAAGACTGGATTATATTCTAATTTCACAAGATTTTGAATTTATAACATATAAAGTGGCTAAAGATATAGTATCTGACCATCTCGGTGTAGTTTCTGAAATTAGAGAAAAGATGTAATGATTTTTAAGAAATGTGAGAGTTAAGTCTGCTGAGTTACAATCCAATGGCTCAACAGACTTAATTGATGTTTTTATTATTTACGCAAAAGAACGGCTGAAAAGATCTTCGATTGCTTTTTTACCTTTATCTGAAAGGTTTCGTGTACCGGTTCCACAAAAAGTTTTGCTTGAAATCACAGGTGTATCTTCTACCCACTCATTTCCGTTCCAGGTACACCACTTGTTTGTCCCCTGATCAAAAACACTTACCGGCCGATTAAAAAATTTCGCAAGTTCAATACCCCATCCGGTTCCGCCTTTAATCGTATTGTCAGGCTGAATCCAGCCAATTGCAAAGACTTGATATCCTTTATTGATCATATGGAAAATTACCTGAAAAATTTTTCTAATCTTATCAGTTGTTGCATATCTTCTGCCCATTCTTGCAGATACTATCTCCATACTGATATCACCTCTTTTCAGTTCATCATTGCTTAGTATGGTGATATTTTTCTCCCGTGCAAGCTTGTGTCCTTCAAATGTGAAAGTTACTTCATTGACACCATATTTCTCTGCAAATTCACCAAAAGTTTTTTCTGCACCTTTAAGTCCGCCACTGTATAGACTATAATTTTTATTTCCCATAGTTTATTCTCCTTTTTTAATGCTTTAACGATACAAGATTTATTTATTTTTAACAAGAGCGATTAAATAGTCGAATTTTCTTTTTTTTGCAATAGTTTTTTTATTTAAAAGGTGATTTTGGGAACTTAGAGTCTGTCCTGATTGAGAAGTACTTCCATTTCCCGGGGAATTTTTTTTGAAATGATTATTATAGATGGATCCATATCCGTGATTTCAATGCTTTGGGCATGAAGACCAAGTCGGTTATATCCTTTATTGTTTTTTAAAAAATTAATGGATTTTTTTGAGCTGTATCTTCTGTCAGCTGTGACAGGGTGACCTGAGAGCTTTGCATGACGCCGGATCTGGTGTTTTCTGCCGGTTATGAGCGTAATCTCAAGTAAAGCATAATGGGGACTCTGCCGCAGGATTTTAAAACAGGTTTTTGCTTTGACTTTTCTGCCATTACCTGCAGGATTATTTCTGCCACCTGCATCCTTTGACAGGGGGTAATCCCATTCTTTAAAGTCTTGTTCGGATTCATCAAAATTTCCATGAACCAGGGCAAGGTATTTTTTATGTACAAGGCTCTGATGAAAATAATTTGATAATTTCCTTAAGGTGTCAGAGGTGAAAGCCAGCAAAAGAACTCCGCTTGTGTCCTTGTCCAGTCGGTGCACAGGTTGAATCTGATTGTTTCCCTCTATTTTTATGCCTTCAAGGTCAATATGATTGTCGTGAATCATTGCAGTTACAATGGACAGGACATCATTGCCAGGATCATTGTGAACACTGATACCGCAGGGTTTCTCAATCCCGATCCATCCATCCCCTGTTTTCAGCACTTTAATATCACTACTTATTTTTGATCTGTCTATATTCAATCTATCTCTTCCCAACTAATTAGTTCAAAGAAAATATTGCTTTTAAAAAGAAATCACCACATAAATGTAATCTAACACAATTTTCTCAGCTCTTCATGGTTTATGTCACAAGAAAGATAGCAATCTAAATTTGCTTGAGTCTCAATATATTGTATGCTAAATTTTATTGGAATAATTGAAATATGAAAAATGTTCATAATATTGGAGTAGAATCATCATATGTTATATTTGCCCCATGACGACCCGGACCTGGCAGGGCTTGTCAAAAATGAAGAGGATCGGCTTGAAACCACAATCAATTTAATTGCTGCTGAGAATCATTCTCCTCAATCGATTCTGGAAGTAATGGGTTCAGTGTTCAATACAAAAACAATTGAAGGATATCCTGGAAAACGATTTCATTCCGGCTGTGCCCATGTGGATAAGGTCGAAAATCTGGCCATTACAAGAGGCAAATCACTTTTCGAGGCTGAATATATAAATGTACAGCCTCACAGCGGCACATCTGCCAACCTGGCAGTTTATTTCAGTGTGCTGAACGTTGGAGACCGCATTCTTTCCATGAGTCTGCCCCATGGAGGTCACCTTTCCCATGGGCATAAGGCCTCCATTACCAGTAAATGTTTTGATTTCAGTCATTATAAGGTAAATTCTGAAACTGAATTGATTGACTATGACCGAGTTCGGGAAATTGCTCATTTTATAAAACCCAGGATGATTGTTGCCGGTGCCAGTTCATATCCAAGGCTGATTGATTATGAAAAAATATCTCAAATAGCCAGGGAAGTATCTGCCGTTTTTATGGCAGATATGGCCCATCTGGCCGGCCTTGTGGCAGCAAAAGTAATCCCAAGCCCGGTACCCCATTGCGATTTTGTTACATTCACCTGTTACAAAACCATGATGGGGGGTAGAGGCGGGGTAATCCTTTGCAAAGAAATCTTTGGAAAAAAAGTTGACCAAGCTGTGTTTCCTGGATGTCAGGGAACAACTGCTGTCAACCTTATAGCTGCAAAAGCTTTGATCTTTAAGCTTGCCATGGAAGAAAAATTTGTTTCAATTCAGAAAAAAACTATTCAAAACGCAAGAATTATGGCCAGTATCTTAATGGAAAAGGGCTATCATATTATTAGCGGTGGGACTGATAATCATCAGGTATTAATTGATCTTACTTCTAAAGGCATTTCAGGTAAATCTGCAGAAAACTGCTTAGAGTCAGCAGGAATTGTCCTGAATCGGAATGTAGTGCCGCAAGATGAGAAAAACCCCGGGAGAGTCAGCGGTATCAGGCTTGGAAGCGGAGCTGTCTCAGCCAGAGGAATGGGAGAATCCCAGATAAGGGAGATTGTTGAACTTATGGATATGGCAATGATGAATCAGGCAAGCCAGGAGGTCATAAAGAAGGTCAAAAGCTCAGTATTAAAGTTGTGTAAGGCATTTCCCATCAACAGATCTGCTTAGGTATTATTAGCCGGCGTTTTTGCTTTTTCCCATATACTTGAATTGTTTTCTGGTAATTTATTTGTTTTATGTCACTGTTTTTAGTATTCAATTATTCGTGCAGATTAAACTCAACAAGGTCGGAAATATTCAATTCCATCATTTTCAAGCTTGCTAAAGCTCTTTTAGAATTTTTGGATATTGCCGGGAAATTTTCGGCTTCTTGCTGGAGTTTGTTTAATAATGCTGTTATCTGCTGAATTTTATTATTTACAGCAATAAGGTCAAGTTGGTTTTCCATAGCGGTAATATCCTTTATTGTGGCTTTTTTCTTAAATCTTTAAAACGTTTTGCCTTTACTTCATATCTTGGTAGCTGCCCGTAATCATAATATTCAATTAAATAGCCAAGATTTGTTTTTAATCTGAGCTGGTCTTTCAGCTTCCCTTCAATTTGTTGTTTTGAAACATCAGGCATTAATTCAACTTTAAGCTTGATTCTGTCAATATCTCCCTGCTTGTCCACTATTATTTCAAACTCATCGCCAAGTCCATCTATTGATCTGACCACTTCTTCAATTGCAACAGGTGATAAGAGCACACCTTTTACTTTGGTAATATCATCAGCACGTCCCTGTACCCCGCCTTTTATTAATCTGAATGTACGACCGCAGGAACAAGTTTTTGAATCCCATTCAATGACATCTTTGGAATCAAAACGGATGCATGGCTGGGCAATCCTGTCCAGAGCAGTTATGATCATTTTACCACTTTTGCCAGGCTCATCAATCATTTTCCCGGTTTCAATATCTTCTATCTCAACAAGAAACATTGCTTCATTTACATGCATGCCATTGGGCTGGTCCTGGCATTCAAATGACCATGCGCCAATTTCAGTTGCTCCGGAATGATCATAAACCTTTGCACCAAATGCGTCTTGCATTCTTTTTTTGGTACTTGGGATGCCTGCTCCGGGTTCTCCGGCACAGGTAATTTTGTTTATGGATAATTTGGAAGGATCTATACCAAGTTTATTTTTTGCCACATCAGCCATTCTCAAAATATAGGTGGGAGTTGCCATCATGGCAGTTGCAGAAAGCTCCTGGATTTTTAAAAGCCTTGCCTGGGTATCAAGGACACCTCCCGGAACTACTTCGCACCCTAGTTTTTCAGCAGCATAATGCCCTGCCCAGAAAGCTACAAAAATATTATATCCAAAAGGAATAAAGACTCTGTCCTTTGGGCGATACCCCTGGGACCAGAGTATATATGCCCAGCACTCAGACCACCATTCCCAGTCCTGCCATGTGTCTGGCTGATATACTGGTTGACCTGTTGTTCCGCTGGTTTGCCGGAATATTGAAACTTCCTCCAGCGGAACACAAAGCGCATCACCATAAGGGAACGGGTCTTTATTCTGGATCATTTGCATCATTGATTTTTCAACTTTTGGGATATTCCGAACATCATCAAGAGAACGAATATCGCCAGGTTCTATCCCGGCTTTTTTATAAAGCGCCCGGTGAAATATAGAATTCTCGTATGTCCATTTGAATATTCGTTTAAACTTACAAAGCTGTAGGTGCTGGAGTTTTTCCCTGGGCATTGTTTCTAAGATCGGGTTCCAGTAAACATGATCTGACATAATAAATATTTCCTGTTAATTCTCCTAAGATGATTTACCAGGATAATGGGAGGGCGTAACATTCTGGAGGGTACCATATTATTGGAGACCAACCATAATCCCGGACATCCTATATTATTTTATTGATATTTATTCAAAGTTTTAACGACAAAATCAACAATTTTTTTCCCGTCAAATCCTTTTTTATCCTCTTCTCTTTTTTTTAACAGAACACGCAATGCAGTATTGACTTCTTCAAGCTCATGTGTCCTTTGTGCCACTCTTTCTTCAAGTTTATCGTGTGCCTGCTCCAGAATTTTTTGTTCTTTTTTATGTTTTGAAATATCGGTAATAATGGCAAAACTACCCTTAAAATTTCCATTACTGTCAAAATAAGATGTTGGTGTCATAATAGTGGGGAGTGTTGTTCCATCCTTTTTTATCCAGACAATTTCGTATGGTGTCCGTTCGCCTTTCCGTCGCTTTCCCAACTGCTCTTTTAAGATATTTTTATTTTTTTGATCAAGGAAAGCAACAACTTTTTTGCCGATTATTTCAGGCTGAGCTCGCCCCCACATTTTGCAGAGCATATCATTGGCATAAGTTGTGACTTGATTTTCATCAATTTCGCTTAAGCCGTCACCCATGGTTTCAACAAGGGTTCGATACCGTTCTTCGCTGATTGATAAGGCTGCTGTTCTGTTAAGTTTTTTATTCATAAGTTGGTTCTATTCTATTTTAGTTTTTTTCTATGACACAGTATTTTATAATTCTTTTTTAAACTTTCTTGTCATTAAATGTTCATAAAGCTGAGGGGCAAACCTTGACACCAGGTAACCGATTTTTCCCATGAATGTAAGAACCAGAATAGATTTCTTTTTTGCTATTCCTTTAATGATTTTTTTTGCAACATTTTTCGGCGTATCTACCTTTCCGACTATAGTCTGTTCATGTGTGGCAATATTACCGTCACTGCCAAGGGCTCTTGATTGAAGATTGGTTTTGATAAAACCCGGGCAGACAATCATGACATGAACCTCTTTATGCCGCAGTTCACATCTTAAGGAAGTAAATAACCCGTGTAAAGCATGTTTACTTGCACTGTATCCTGTTCTGCCCAATAAAGGGGCCACTCCGGCAATGGATTCATTTACAATAATTATTCCCTTTGTTTGAATAAGGCTTTCAAGGGCTGTTTTAGTGCAATACAAAGATCCAAAAAAATTGACATCCATTACTTTTTTAAATACAGAAGTATTTGTTTCTTCAAACAACCCTCTCTGTGTTATTCCTGCATTGTTGAATAAAATATCAATTTGTCCATATTTTTTTTTTACCTGATTGATTGATGATTGGCAAGATTCCTCAATGGTCACATCACAGGCGATACCAAGGATATCAAAACCTTGTTCCCAAAAGAGTTGTTTTTGGATTTCAAGCGTTGTTACATCCTGATCAAGCATTGCGATTCTGGCACCTTGTTTTGCAAATTCCCAGCAAGTTGCAAGACCAATGCCTGATGCTCCGCCTGTGACAACAGCTACCTTGTCTTTAAAAATTGTGTTCATAATTCGTTATCATATTTTGCTTAATCCATTTTCAGGCAGCTTTCTCCGGCTAAAGAAAAATGCAGTGACAAGCCCGGCAATAATATGCCAAATTCCCCACCATGCTACAAGAATAGCCATGCCGCCCAGACCATCAAAAAAATTAAACACCAGTACAAGCCCTAATGCAGAATTCTGGATTCCAACTTCAATACAGACTGCCCGGCAATCTTTTTCATCAAGTTTTAATAATTTCCCTGACCAATAGCCAATATTTAAAGCAAGGGCATTATGGATAAGTACTGCAAGCATAATCATACCAATAACATTTAAAAAGTTCTGCCAGTTTGCTGCAAGAGCACCACAGATAATTATTATGAAAAAAATAAGTGAGAAAATCTTAAAAGGCCTCTTCACTCTTTCTGCAAAAGTTGGGAAATAGTGCCCCACAGACATGCCAACTATCAGGGGTATGCCAAGAATTAAAAAAACCGTGATAAAAACATCCAACGGACTCAGACTGACCTGTTTGAGGATGTTTGCTGTTTCAGGATTCATGCTGCCCCAGAAAGAAATATTAAAAGGGGTCATAAAAATTGCAGCTACGGTTGAAACAGCAGTCATGCTGATGGACAGGGCTGAGTTTCCATTGGAAAGATAGGTCATTATATTTGAAAGATTGCCGCCGGGGCATGCTGCAACAAGCATCATCCCAAGGGCAATGGATGGATGAGGTTTAATGATCAAAACCAGCAAAAAAGTGAATGCCGGCAAGAGAAGAAATTGTGCAACAAGTCCAATCAGGGGTGCTTTAGGGCTTTTGGCGATTCTTTTAAAATCATCAAATTTAAGTTCTATGGCAACCCCCAGCATCATCAAACCAATGGCAGCATTTATAATTGCAATTCCTGTGGGATTCAAATTAAGTCTTATCTGATCAATGGCTACAGGATCCATATTATTTTCCTCCCGGTTCTTTGTGCATATCTTTAAAATGTAAAAGCCCCGGTGCCCACATGTGTTTCCCGGGATCAACGTCCACATGGATTACTGCACATTTTTCCGAGTCAATGCTTCTCTTTAGGGCGGCTTCAAGGTCACCGGGATCTGAAACCCTTTCTCCATGAGCGCCCATGGCTCTGGCAAGGTTGTCGAACTCGATCTCCCCAAGGTCTGTGTTTATGGTTTCATCAGGCCCAAGGGTCTTCTTTATCATTGTCTTAATCGGCTTAAGGGCAAATTGTTGATTAATCTTGACCATTCCCCATTG
>JAIOSM010000267.1 GCA_021107575.1 Desulfobacteraceae bacterium
GAGCACTTAAAGGCCAGGACCGGTAGTATCGTTATTAAAAATCCTAAGAATAAGACCAGTTCTGTTTGGAAAAAAAATCGCTCCTACAGTATCAAGTGGGACAAATTTGGCAAGATGCCCGACACAGTCCGGATCATCCTCAAGACTTCCACTGGAACAGGCCCGATTCATGTCATAAAAAAATCTTCACCAAATAGCGGATATTTATCTTGGAAAATTCCTGAGAGCATTGCCCCGGGAAAATACAAAATAGTGATCAATGCTTCTAAGACAGACATACGTGGTTTTAGTAACACTTTTACAATAACACGTGAACTAAAGGCAAAGCCTGTAAATTTAAGCTCTAAGCAGGTTATTGTTAAAAAACCAAAAAAAAACCGTAAATATGCACCGGGTGCAATCATTCCCATAAATTGGGAAACAGATCTGCATAAAGAAATCCTCAACACAAATAATTCATTGTATTTTGACATTGCTCTTTATGATCGAAATGGGGTTAATAAAATATATACAATAGTTAAGCGCAAAGATTTTCGTGAGTTTCACCTTGGGGGCAAACGATACGGAACAAAGTGGACCTGGAACCCCAGTGAAGCAAACTCAGCCATAAAAACAGGTCAATACAAGATCAAAATTACACCAAAATTTGCAGACAAGGACCCCTGCGGGATGCCTGGTTTCAGTGGCAGGTTCAATCTCAGTCGGGGTTTAAAAAAAGTAACACAGACGCTCAATCCACAAATAAGAAACCGCCACAGCTTGAAAATGAAATCCTATACTCAGGATAATAAAACTTTAATTAAGCCGCCAGTATGGCTTGAGGATCAGAACAAGTCTCAAAGGGCGAGGGTGGGGTACCGTAATTCGTATTCAACAAATTATACAGCATACACGTATTTTGGTTTTATTTTCCGTTCGCAGCTAATATTTCCTGTGGATAAACAAAGGGAGGAAGGCAAACTCCTTTTAAAAGCTACACTGCGTCTTAAAGTTGATGGCTATTCAGCTTCATATATTCACCCAAGGAAAGCAACATGTGCTAAGGCTTTGTACTACATGACCGGTCCCTGGTCGGGCAAATGTACTGATACTCCAGGATATTTGATCAAGAGTATACCGGATCAATCCTCTTTAACAATGGATATAACTCAGTTCGCACAAAACTGGTATACCGGGAGCGAACCTAATCACGGTCTTCTGTTTTTGAGTTGGGATGAAAGTTTCGAACATGAGAATATTGCATGCTTAACCTGGTATAAGGCTGAACTGTTCCTGGAATATTTACGTAAGGTTAAAAATTAAATGTTTGATATCCATGTCTGGCGGAGGGCAATACAAATAGCCATTGCAGGTTTTTTTATCCTGCTTCCCTTGCTGAACGATAGTGGATTCAGTTTTATATGGGGGAATTTTTTAAATATACATATTGGCAGTTTGACATTTTCAGACCCTCTTGCCGTTGCCCAGGTAATTATTAAAAGCCGGTACACCCCAATGGGACTGCTAATCGGTGCCGGACTGGTTCTGGGGATTGCTTTTTTTCTGGGAACTATTTTTTGTTCCTGGGTATGTCCTTTTGGATTGTTGTCAGAATTGATCAACAGACTTGCCTGCCGGTTCAGGCTGAAAAAAATAATCAATGTCATATTTAGGACAAACGCCCTTGCGGTTAAGGTGGTGATTTTTTGCGCAGTCTTTTTGGCATCTATTATTTTTTTTAGTTCACCGGTCTTAAATCAGATCTCCTTGCCGTTTCAATATTCGAATATTTTTCAATACCTGTTTGTTCAAAAACATCTGTTTGGTGCAATTTGGTTTATAGGGGCTATTTTGGCACTTGAATTTGTACTTAGCACACGAGTATGGTGCCGCTTTATTTGCCCGCAATCTGTTCTTTTGACGATTGCCAGCTTATTCAATCCCTTTAGACTTAAGATTGTTTTTAAAGATAAAAACTGCATATCAGATACGGTATTGCCTCCCTGCCAAAGAGCATGTTCTCTTGATTTGGACCCCAGACATTTAAGTTTTATGAATCGGGCTCAATGCACCAATTGCGGTGATTGTGTAGACGCCTGTAGGAAAACAGGCAAAGCACTTGGTTTTTCCCTTACAGACCTCGCATCCATTCCGGTTTAAGGTTGATATTGCCGTCAAGTGCCTTGTCAAGAGTTTTAAGCACAGCAGGTTTGTCCTGGGGGAATTTTGCATCTATAGATAAATAATTGCTGGCATGGACAGAACGAAATGCACCTCTGGATAACTCAGTATATTTTACAAGTTCTCTCAGCTCAGATATCATGCCAAGGGCATCGGGGATCTTAAAGTCACCTTTTTCAAAAGCCTGTCCCAAAGGTGTATTAGGTAAGGGCATAAGGCTTAATGCGCTGACAGCCTCAGGGTCTATGGCACTCAGGGCTTTACCGGTCTCCCTGGCATGTTCCAGGCTTAAATCAATCTGCCCCAGGCCTAAAAGAACAATGGTGACTAACTTGATGCCGGATTTCCTGAGACGTTTGCAATGCTGGATCAATTCTTCTGGGGTACCGCCTTTTTTGATATCTTTTCTTATCTGGGCATGGCCGGATTCCAGGCCGAGAAATACAGCTTTAAGACCATTTTTGTGCAGGTACGTCAAGTCTTCATCTGTTTTTAGCATGATTGATTTCAGGTTTGCATAACATGTGGTTCTCTTTACCCAGGGAAGCTTTTCATGAATCTGATCTAACAGCCATTTCCAGTTTTTCATGGGCATGATAAAAGCATCCCCATCCATGACAAAGACTCTGTCCTGATGTTGACAATAGTTGCTTGCAAATTCAAGGTCACTTTCCAAATATTTTTTATTCTTTAAGGTAAACCTTTTGTTTTTATAAGCACCGCAAAAAGTGCATTTAGAATGGGAACAGCCGAGTGTAGCCTGTAAAAGTATAGAATTTGCTTCACTGGGTGGGCGGATACAATCCCCGACATGATGGAATCCTGTTGGACTTAAATTGTTGTTCATATTAATAGTTGACTCCAATATTTGTGAATAGGTTTATATAAAGTATTTATTTGACTTATGCAATAAAGTCTTTTAAAAAATTATATGGAACATTACATTCCCAAATATATCAAGGCGAAACAGAAGGGCTGGTTATTGACAAAGATTGAACAATCCTCTGTTCTTTTGACTTCTTGCACTTTATGCCCGCGGCAGTGCAAAGTAGATCGAACAAAGGGTGAAAAAGGGTATTGCTCAACAGGAGAAAAAGCAGTCGTATCAAGTTTTGCACCTCATTTTGGTGAAGAACCACAATTGGTTGGCGATAAAGGCTCTGGAACCATTTTTTTTTCCAATTGTAATCTAAAATGCGTTTTTTGCCAAAATTATGAAATCAGTATTAAAGGCACGGGACAGGAGGCTGATGATGAGCAGATCGCATCAATCATGCTTCATTTGCAAGAAATTGGCTGCCACAATATTAACCTTGTTACTCCCAGCCATGTGGTACCGCAGATTTTAAAAGCATTGGATATAGCAATTGATTACGGGTTAAATATTCCTTTGGTTTATAATTGCTCAGGATATGAAAGGATTGAGACTCTGTGGATTTTAAAGGATATCATTGATATTTTTATGCCTGATTTTAAATTTTGGGAGCCTGTAATTTCCAAATTATGCTGTCATGCTTCGGATTATCCACAGATAGCAAGAAAAGCAGTCAAGGAAATGTTTGACCAGGTAGGGGATCTGACAATGGACGCGAATGGTATTGCCTGTTCAGGGCTTATAGTCAGGCATCTTGTCATGCCAGGAAATTTGGATGGAACCTATCAAATTTTAAAATTTCTTAAAGAAAAAATATCCCCCTCTACCCATGTCAATATCATGTCCCAATACCGTCCTATGGGCGATGCCTTTGAGATTAAAGAGCTTTCAAGACCTGTGACATCTGAAGAATTTAGAAAAGCACTACGCATGGCTGAAAATTTCAACTTGAAAATTATTCAATGATTTCATAATTGACACTGATTTAAAATTAAAATATCCTTAAAATCAGAAAGGGGATCAATATGAAATATTTATTTTTAATTATTTGCTTTCTGATCATTGTTCCGGCATGCACAATAACTAAAAAAAAATTATTATAACCAATGTAACTCCCTTATCAACTATAAATAAGTATATTCAAGCGGCTGTAACTGGTAACCCTGACCCGGCACTTGTAGAGACAAATTATGATAAAACGAGAATACACTCAATTTGGGCAGATGGTTTACAGGCAAAAACAATTGTGGATTTAGCAGGAGATAAAGTAGTCCATACCTTTAATAATGGAGTGGTATTGGTAATGAAGCCGAATCTTGATACAGGAGTTATAGAATGCAAGTTTAATAATGGAGAAGTTTTCACAATAAGTAAGGAATGATTTCCAAAATTTTATACAAAATAATAATTATCCATGAGTAAGAGCAAGTTTTTTAAACATTTGAGCCAACCCTGTACCAATAGTATAGATATCTTCAGCATTACAATTCTTATCTGCTGTACTGTCAAAAAAAAGATTAAGGTCTGATTCAAGCTCATCTTCCGGTTTATTGTAACAGATAAGAATTGGCAGTCTTGGAAGAGGGTAAATAATCAGTGAAATATCAGAGTCATAATGGTTCTCAACCTGCTTGCCATTGAATAATTTTATTATGTCTTCAAAAAAATTAGTATATGTGTCTGCAACCTCTTTTAATGTTTTAACACATTGGTGATTAAAAAATGTATGCCAGTCCATGGCTTTTTGAAGCTCTCTAAATGACACCCACTCACCTGTCAAAGGAAGTCCGGAGCTATTGATAATATAATTATATACCGGAGGTGTTATCCAGGAGTTAACATGGATATCTGTTGATATATTACCTTGTGAATCAACGCTGAAATCTTTTCCAAGGATTTTGATTGTTAGTTTATTATTTGTAAAATGACCTCCTAATTTTTCAGCTTTTGTGGGAAGATCAATCCCTGCCAGGTTTCCTTTTAACAGGTCTATCTTTTTCTGATAATCCTGACTAATTTTAGGTTCAAAAGTATTTTGTCCATTTCCGTATTTACTAATTATTTTTTCATCAATATGAGGACACTCGTTCAGATGTGCGCGCCCTTGAAAAACTGCTGCTGCAAAAGCAAGGCATGTTGGCTTGTTGCATTCTCTACAGTTTGTTTTTTCAAGGAGTTTGAATACTTCCATTGTATTATTGAATTGAACCATATAATTTCCATCCTTTTTATTAAGATGATTAAATTTTAATAATCTTATATTGGTAAAACAAAAATATGACAATGTTGATCATTTGTCAAAACTCTGCCAGAATATGGAGTATGGATATTCTCATACTTGGTGCATGTTTTGCAATAATTGCTGTTGCTTCAAAACAGATTGGACACAGCCTGGTAAAAACAGGGCTTCCTTTGATCAGTGGATTTTTGTTGACTGGCATTATTGCAGGTCCATATGCTCTTGATTTGATTTCTGTTGAAGCTACTTTAAATTTGCGGTTTGTGGATGAGATTTCTCTCGGGTTTATTGCGTTTGCTGCCGGCAGTGAGCTTTATTTAAAAGAGCTTAAAACCAGGTTGAAAAGCATAGCATGGATTACTATTGGCCTTGTAGTTTGCACCTTTTTTTTAACAGCCTGTATATTATTTTTTCTGTCCGGCTTTATTCCTTTTATGCAAACCATGCCCATGGCAGGCAAGGTCTCTGTCTCAATTCTGGCAGGCGCTATTATGGTTGCACGATCCCCTTCCTCTGCCATTGCCATAGTAAATGAATTAAGAGCTAAAGGGCGGTTTACCCAGACAGTATTAGGAGTGACCATTATCATGGATGTAGTGGTCATTATGTTGTTTGCCCTTAATTCATCTATTGCGGATGCGCTCTTTTCAGGGTTGAATTTCAATTTTGGTTTTATTCTACTTCTGGTATTAGAGATTGGGGCATCATTTGTTATTGGTTATCTTGTTTCAAAAATGATCATAACAATATTGCTTTTTCCGGTTCAAAAATTTGTAAAAACAGGTCTTATCTTACTAACAGGATATCTGGTATTTGTTTTTTCGACTCAAATTCGTGTATTGATTCATGACATGTTTTTAATTGAAATTCTTCTCGAACCCCTGCTAATCTGCATGGTCGCAGGTTTCCTTGTGTCAAACACGTCAAAGTTTAGAAAAGAATTTTCAAAAATACTTTTTGACATTGGTCCGCCAATCTATATTGCATTTTTCACTCTTACTGGCGCATCTTTGTCCTTAGATATCCTTTTACAAACCTGGCCCATTGCAATAGCTCTTTTCTTTACAAGAATGTTGGCTATTATTATTGGATCTTTCATTGGTGGTACTCTTGCAAAAAATCGAAGAAAAGATAACTATATCAGTTGGATGGCATATATTACCCAGGCAGGTGTAGGCTTAGGGCTTGCAAAAGAAGTTGCCGTGGAATTCCCGGAGTGGGGGAATCCCTTTGCCACCATCATTATTTCGGTTATTATTTTAAATCAGCTCCTTGGTCCTGTTTTGTTTAAATATGCTATTAAAGTTATGAAAGAAGATCACTCAAGGGCAAAAGGAGCAGAGTTTGAAAGTGACAGAGATACCGTGATTTTTGGGTCTGATGGTCAGGCATTTGCCTTGGCAATGTCTTTGATATCTCAGGGGCGGAAAGTAAAAATTGCGGCAACAAAGATAAATAATAATTATGATAGCAACGGAGATATAAAAATTTATCAATTGTCTGAGCTCAGTATTTCCGAACTTAAAAAAGTTAATAGTCACCATGCCGGGGCCATTGTGGCAATGTTATCAGATGATGAGAATTATCAAATATGTGAAATTGCGTATGAGCATTTCGGGACGCAGACCATCATTGCTCGTTTAAATGACCGAAATAATTTTGGCTCTTTTCAGGCGTTAGGTGTCTTGATTGTTGATCCTTCTACAGCAATTGTTAATCTTCTTGACCATTTTGTACGGTCACCTGCAGCCGCTTCTTTATTAATGGGTATGCACAAAGATCGGGACATTGTGGACCTTCCCATTAAAAATCCAAGTCTGTTTGGACTGGCTTTAAGTGATATTCGTCTGCCTTTTGACATCATTATCATGTCTGTCAGAAGACGGGGGGTTCTGTTTGTTCCCCATGGTTTCACAAGGCTTGAGCCAGGAGATCTTGTTACAGTAGTAGGATCCATAGATTCTTTAAAAGAAACTGCCTTGAGGTTTGATGTCAATCAGGAGGAGGCGTTATTGCAAATTGTTGAAAAGGCGACTGCAAAAGAATTGTTTGATAATTCTGATCATTTTGTTCAGAGCGAAGTAGAAGATATCATAGCTTCAAGGAAATTGTTTCAAAAAGACCGATTTGATTTGCTTGTGGACAAAAGTCTGGTCATGGATTTGAAAGAGGCAATAAACAAGGAAATTTTCTTTGAGTTGGTTTCCAATGCCATGTCTGATTCGTTGAATATTTCTGCACAAGTCCTTAACGACATGTTGATCAAAAGAGAAGAGGAAGTTACAACAGTATTGGCTCCTGGATTGGCAATTCCACATATTATTATTGACGGGGAAAAGAAGTTTTCTATTCTTCTTGCCAGGTGCAGGAAAGGAATTGATTTTTCTAAATCAAAGCCACCGGTATATGCAGCTTTTGTATTAGTAGGTTCCAAAGATGAAAGAAAATTTCATCTTCGTGCTCTGTCTGCTATTGCTCAAATAGTACTGGACCCCAGATTTGAAAAAAAATGGATGCGGGCAAGAAGCGAGACAGCCTTGCGAAATGTTATTGTTAACGCTGACCGGAAGAGGGAGACATAGAAAATATATTGAAAAATTGATAGAAGCATTATATTATCTAAAGAATGTAAGTAAATAGACGGTAAATGAATTATAAATGGACAATGGGTTGTTAATTATCAAAAATGAGGTGTTAAGAATGAATATTCTGGTTGGATACAAAGGAACAAATGTTGGTAAAGCTTTATTGGATATTGCTATAAAACATGCCAAGGCATTTGACGGTAAAATTTTGATTGTAACATCTTTTATGGGTGGCGAGAAAACAGATGGTGTGGAGGTCGCAAAAGCAGAAAAAAATCTTGAGCAGGCAAAAGCATATTTTGCTGATTCTGGTGTAGAAAGTAAAACACATATGCTGGTCAGAGGGCTTGAAGCCGGGGAAGATATTGTGAAGTTTGCTAAAGAGGAAAATGTCGGTGAAATTATCATGGGCGTTAGAAGCCGATCAAAAGTTGGCAAACTGATTTTTGGATCCACAGCACAAGTTGTTATCCTTGGAGCCCATTGTCCTGTTTTGGCAGTAAAATAAATCCAGACGTATGCAAAATAGGTAGATTAAGTATTGCAAAAATGTCCGATTAGAACCTTAAGATTGTTAAATTAATATGAAACATAACCTATTTATTACCACTGAGGGCAGGTTACTGCTAAGTGGTATTGCTTTAAGTCTTTTGCTGATTTTTTTTATTATATTCTATGCTGTAACCGATCTTCATACAGCTGAAATTCTTGTCCTGGTTTTTGTTGCACATACTTTTGGTGGCCGGGCTGCTGGTATCGGTCTATGCATTCTTAACGGATTTGGCGCTTTTCCCACCATATTGTATAATTTTTATATTGAAGTGCTTATTGTTTGTTTTACTTATGCGGGCTTTGTTTACAGCACTACAAATTATTTGAAGGTTGAATGGCTGATGAAATTCATGGATCGGCTGGCTGTTAAGGCTCTTGAACAAAAAGATAAAATAGAGCCTTTTGGATGGATTGGTATCTTTCTTTTTGTCATGGCTCCTCTTCCGGTGACCGGACCAGTGGTAGGCTCGATAATCGGATACATGCTTCGGCTAAGATTGATCAGGAATTTTTCAGCCACATTTTTGGGCACTCTGACTGCTATCATTATCTGGTTTTACTGCTTTGATTTTTTAGAAGAACGTTTCCACATGATTCAGTACCTGTTTGCAGCCATTGTCATTATTGTCTTGATTCCCTATTTGAAAAAGATAAAAAATTTTATAATAGATAAGGCAGATAAAGGAAAATAATGATTATTTCAGTAATTCTGAAAAAACTTAAAAATGCTTTTACTGATTTGTTACCTATTATTCTGGTCATTGCTTTTTTTCAGATTATTGTTTTAAGACAACCTTTACCGCAAATGGGAGAAGTCATTTTTGGTGCTCTGCTTGTAGTAGCAGGCCTGAGCCTTTTTGTTCAAGGACTGGAAATGGGGTTGTTCCCTATTGGTGAAACAATGGCCCACGCTCTGGCAAGGAAGGGCAGTGTTTTTTGGCTTCTTGTATTCGCTTTTGCATTGGGATTCTCTACAACAGTGGCAGAACCTGCTCTTATAGCTGTGGCTTCGGAAGCAGCTGAGATTGCAAGTTCGGGTGGCCTTATTGACCCGGGCAAAGCTTCTTTAGACCAATATGCCTTTGGACTTCGCATGTCTGTTGCATTCTCCGTGGGTCTTGCTATCCTTATCGGTGTAATGCGAATTATCCGTGGCTGGCCTCTTCATTATTTAATCATTGGTGGGTATGTCCTTGTTATGCTGATGACCGTTATTGCTCCTAAAGAGATTATTGGTATAGCCTATGATGCCGGTGGAGTCACCACATCCACCATCACGGTGCCTCTGGTTGCAGCCTTGGGAGTCGGGCTTGCTTCATCTATAAGAGGGCGTAGTCCTCTTGTGGATGGTTTTGGTCTTATTGCTTTTGCTTCACTTCTTCCTATGATTTTTGTCATGGGTTATGGCTTTATAGTTTTCGGATAAAAAGGGGGAGATGTTTCCATGGAATTTATATACAGTTTCAGCAAAATACTCCTTGCCACCTGTATAGATGTCCTTCCGATTATTCTTCTCATTGCCGGCTTCCAGCTTCTGGTCCTGCGTCAGCCAATCCCACATCTGAGTCGTCTTATTGTCGGTGGTGTTTATGTTGTTATTGGTCTTGCCTTGTTTCTGGCAGGGCTTGAAAAGGCGCTTTTCCCTTTGGGGAAGATCATGGCTGCACAGCTGTCTGATCCTGTCTTTATTTATGGTACAGAAGCAATTGTTACTGTCTCTGATTGGAAGGCGTACGGTTGGGTATATCTTTTTGCAGCTATGATTGGTTTTGCCACCACCATTGCCGAACCATCTCTTATAGCTGTTGCTTATAAGGCAAGTGAGGTCTCAGCAGGAACAATCAGTCAATGGGGTTTAAGGATCACTGTGGCCATAGGAGTTGCTTTTGGAATAAGCCTTGGAACATTCCGTATTATCACCGGTACTCCACTTTATCTGTACATTTTTGTTGGGTACATGATTGTTATTGTGCAGACCATATTTGCCCCTAAAAGCATCATTCCTTTGGCATATGATTCAGGCGGAGTCACTACTTCAACGGTTACAGTCCCACTGGTGGCGGCACTCGGTCTTGGACTGGCTGCAACAGTGCCCGGCCGAAATCCTGCTTTGGATGGTTTCGGTCTTATTGCTTTTGCCAGCCTTTGCCCAATTATAACTGTTATGGGCTACGCTCAGTTAATGCACTGGTTTACTAAACGCAAAATAAAATTAATGGAGAAAAGTAATGCGCTTTAAACTTGTTTTATCCTCGGTAAAGGCGGATATCACCGATAAGGTTGTAGATGCAGCAAAAGAGGCAGGAGCCACCGGGGCAACAATCATACCGGCCAGGGGGACTGGCATTCATGAGGCTAAAACTTTTTTTGGCCTTTCTCTGGAGGCCCAGACTGACATTATCATGCTCCTTGTCGAAGAGCATCTTGTTACCAAAATTTTGGACTCTATAAACGAAGCTGGAGAGTTCCACAAACCTGGAACAGGTATTGCCTTTACAGTTCCGGTTGAGCATGTTGTTGGTCTGGAAAGTCAGATGGAAACATTTAAAGAAAAAGTCAGAAAGAGTTATTTTTAAGTAATAACATTTATTTCTTAAGATAGGGAGAAAATTATGGGACCTGATAATACATCAATAATTCGGGCAAAAGATGTGATGCGTAAGGGAATTGTGTCCATTGACGGCATGACAACTGCCAGGGAAGCTGCCGCTAAAATGCGGCTTGAAAAAGTGTCATGTCTTCTTATTAAAAAGAGACATGCTGATGATGCCTGGGGTATAGTGGTGGTTCAGGATTTTATTAAAGAGGTGATAATACCTGGTCGCACTCCGTCTGATGTGCATGCCTATGAAATCATGACAAAGCCTATTATCACGGTGCCGGCGGATATGGACATACGATATGTTGCCCGTTTGATCAATAAAGCTGGCATTAGAAGAGCTCCGGTCGAAGATGGAGGTGAACTTATTGGTATGATTTCTCTTTCCTCCTTGATCCTTGATAATGAACTTTTTTAATATTTTGTAACTGGAGATTTTCCTGATGGCTGTAGAACCAACCTACAAAGAACTGGAACAGCGGATTTTAGACTTGGAGAAAGAGGCTGAAAGGTGCAAAGAACATAACAGCGATGAAAAATATCGTATTTTGTTTGAAAAATCCCAAGATGCTATCTTAATAGTTAAAAATGAAAGATTTGTTGATTGTAATCAAGCAATGTTGGATATGCTGGGGTATAAAAACAAAATCGATCTTTCCCAGGCCCATCCTTCAGAAATTTCTCCGGAAAAGCAGCCGGATGGTACAGACTCCTTCATAAAAGCAGAAGATATGATGGGTATTGCCATGAGAAATGGTGGTCATAGATTTGAATGGGATCATCTCAGAGCAAATGGAGAAGCCTTCACTGTAGAGGTCCTTTTAACAGTAATCTCTCAACAGAAAGGCAATCGTGTAATTCATGCTAGCTTGCGTGATATAACCAATCGTAAGCAGGCAGAGAATGCCCGTCAAAAAGAGAAAGAAACCCTTTCAATAATTCTTGAAAGTACACCTCATGGGATTGCTATGACGGATAATAATGATAAATATCTTTATCTAAATCCTTATTTTACAAAAATTACCGGGTATACACTTAAAGATATTCCAAGTAAAGAAGATTGGTTCAAGAAAGCCTACCCGGATATAGAAAAGCGGGAGAAGGCTTTTGGTGCATGGGGTGATGATAGCGATCATCTTGACCACGGAAGGAATCGTGAATTTAAAATACAATGTAAAAATGGTCAGTCAAAACATATAGAATTTAGATCTACCTTCTTAAAGGACATAAAAATTACTGTATTGACTGATGTCACTTCAAGAAAACAATCAGAAGATATGACCAGAGAAAAAGATCGACTACAAGGTGTACTTGAATTGTCCGGTGCAGTTTGTCATGAAATGAATCAGC
>JAIOSM010000400.1 GCA_021107575.1 Desulfobacteraceae bacterium
GGGAAGAAACCGAATTTCGTCCTAAACCAATGGTGGAAATAGGCGGTAAGCCTATTCTATGGCATATTATGAAAATATATTCCCATTACGGAATTAAAGACTTTGTTCTTTCATTAGGGTACAAAGGTGAAATGATAAAGGAATATTTTTATAATTATGAAATCCTAAATAATGATTTTACAATAGAGCTCGGAAATAAAAAAAATATTGAAATACATAGTAAATGCCGAAAAAGATTGGCGTATTACTTTGGCTGACACCGGAGATAAAGCGCTGAAGGGATCCAGGCTGAAGCGTGCACAGCAGTATGTCAATGATGACATTTTTATGCTGCGCAGAACTTGGTGAGCATGATCTCGTTATCGTAGCTACACCTATCCATGAATTAATACCTGCGTCTAAGTGTGCTATTGCAAATGGAAATAAAAACATCCTGATCGAAAAACCCGGTTCGCTATACTCTGCAGAGCTTTTGAATTGGGCAGATGAACTGAAATGTCAAGATGTTCGAGTCAGAATTACCTATAATCGATTGACATATCCAAACTTTATAAAGTTGAAAGACCTTATCCAATCTGAAGGTGGTATAACATCTTGCCGGTATACCTTTACAGAACTGATCCATACGATAAACTTTAGCAATAACCGTTCTGGTGCTTATGAAAGATGGGGAAGATCTAACTCATTACATGTCATTTCTATGGCTCATGATCTAATAGGAATGCCAAATGAATCGAATGCTGTTCAGTATGGACATATGGACTGGCATTCCGCAGGAGATCGTTTTGTTGGGGCAGGAGTAACAGAATTCGACATCCCCTTTTCATATCACGCCGACTGGGGCTCTGCCGGGCGCTGGGGCATTGAAGTAATGACCAAAGAAAATGCATATAGGCTTATGCCTTTAGAACAAATTTATCAATGTAAAAAAGGCACTTTTGATTGGGAAAAGATAAATTTCGAAGTGCCATATGCGGATGCAAAACAGGGAGTAGCCGAAGAAAATGCCATAATGCTTTATCCTGAAATGGGGAATGATATTCCGTTAGTGACCTTGGATAAAGCAGCATCTTTTACAAGATTAGCCGAAAAAATATTTAATTACCCTGACAAATCCCATCGGGCTACCCCATAAATATATTCTAACATCCAAGCATATATGTAACATCTGATTTGTAAAGTTGTATTTTATGAAGACAAAACAAAACGATTTAGAGATTATTTCATCGGACATTCCTTTACAGCCTAGCGAAATAATTTCAAAATGTGTTGTGTGCGATTGTTCCGAATTTGAACTGTTATATAAAGTGAGAGATACAAATCAGGGAGTCTCCGGACAATGGCGTTTAATGGTATGTAAGGAATGTGGTCTGGGCGTTATTGAACCCTTTCCTTCTCAGGGTCAGATTGCGTCTTTTTATATCGATCAGTTTTACACAGATGATGGCAAGCGTTTTCAGGGATGGGTTGAAAATCTTCGTGGCATACTGGCATGGATGCGAGGAATTGGGTTAAATCGTGTAGCACCTGTGAAGAAAGGACGCCTGCTTGATTTTGGAGCCGGAGCGGGACATTTTGCCAAAGTTCAGGAAGCACGGGGATGGGAGGTATACTCTGTTGACCCATATAGCAGTAAGGCTAATTCTGCTGATTTATGCAAGCTGGATGGTGACCGGATCCAATTGGAATTTTCTGATCATTATTTCAATGTGATTACGTTATGGTATGTGATTGAACACCTGCGGAATCCTGAGGCTGCAATTGCCGAGTTTAAACGTGTTTTGAAGCCGGGCGGTATCTTGGTTTTGGCACAACAAAATTTTGCCAGTATTCAAGCAAGGTTATTTGGATCAAGATGGCTTATTCTTGATCCCCCACGGCACATCTGGCAATTTAACGAAGAAAATTTATTAAAGCTTGTTGCTCGTTACAATTTTAAAAAAAGCGCAATTTCGCATTCATCCATTGAACTTGGGCCATTTACGATTCTTCAGAGCATTTTAAATTATTTGGTTGGCAACGAAAACTATTTGTTCTGTCTTTTGAAAAATGGCGGTTTGCGATCAAAAGGTAAGATGAACAAAAATATTCCCTTAGGCCGTGCTCTGGCCAGTATAGCTCTTGGAGTCGGTTTATTTCCCTTCTGCATAATCATTTATTTCCTGTTGTTGATGCTGGGTTCGGGCGATGTTTTTACCTTGTATTTGCGCCGGGAATAGATTTCTTAAATAGAAAAAAGAATAGAAAAATGATTGATACTGTCTCGAAAGAAAATAAAAAAGCGGAGGCTGTAAAGGAGCCGGTTGTTATCGTGGTACCTCCTGTGGTTTGTCATAATCTGGATCCCCACACAGGTATTCCTTTCATGCCACACATGGCTGCCCATTTGGCTGGGGCTCTTGTACAGGCTGGCCGGGAGATCCAAGTTATTGATTGTTTTGGTCTGCAACCAAATGAGCGACAGGTGATTGGTGAGTTTATGCTGATGGGCGTTTCAGAAAAGTGGGTCGCCAATCATTTATCAGAAAAAGCTAAAGTTTGTTATATATATTGCCGAACGATTGCAGAATTCATCGCGGTCGAGAGGTTGATCGAAGCGCTCAAAAAAAATAAACCCAACCTTAAGATA
>JAIOSM010000094.1 GCA_021107575.1 Desulfobacteraceae bacterium
CAATCTTTTATTGTCAGTGGCAACTGACTGTTGCTTGTATTCGTTCGCAGTCTCCTGAATAAGACGTTGGAAACTTATATGTTTTAATTTTCAGTAAAAGAGTTCAATACATTCATCTCTTATCAATTCAAGCTGCCTCCTTATTTTGAATATTATAAAACGGTTCATATTTTTTGCCAGTGATCCATAATCGATGCAATAACACCGATAACTTCCGTGCCACAGCAACTGCTGCCCGCTTTTTGGCATTTTTTCCACCACGTGCAGCAATGGCTAAACCATGCAAACGTAAACTACTCTCCGGTCCAAACGGCCCCATAATATATTGGGCACACCCTACTAATAAATGACGCAAGTACGTATTTCCTGCCTTGGTGATGGACAGTTGTTTGTCTACGTCACCAGATTGATCTCTTTTTGGCGTTAATCCTAAAAATGGACCTACTTGTCGACTTTTATTAAAACGAGCTGGATCTTCAATGTACAAAACATATGATAATGCGGTTATCGGTCCAACACCGGGTACTTGTCGTAAATACTTGGTTTCGGGATATTTCTTTATACTGAGTTGTTCAATTTCTTTTTCAAGTTCTTTTATTTGCTTATTCAACTGAGTTAAGATTTCAAATAAAGGAGCCATGGCAGACCAAAGTTCACTTGCGATAAGAGGACTACAGCGATTGGCAAAACTTGTAGTACTACACTTGGGCAAACGATCTCCATTGGCTTTAACTATACCTCTTACATGGTTGATCAGTTGTGTGCGGCTCTTAATAAGCATGTCACGAGATTTGATTGTTGTCAGGTCTGCTTGTGCCTGGCTGCTGCGGTGGTGTATTGGATGCAAAAGTCTTGGCTCTAACCTACAAACCATACCAAGCATTCGTGCATCTTTTGCATCTGACTTATCAATGCTATCCCAGATAAACCTTAACTTACGTGGATTTCCTACATAAACTTTTAACCCCATTTCATTAAGTAACCGGCTGATCCATGGAGAATGAGTACCTGCTTCTATGGCCACTTGAGCTGATTTGTATGGTTTGAAAAATTTGCCTATACCGATTTTTGTATTGGTTACCTTACCAATTTTCAATTCCTTACCGTCATTGTCAAATACAACTGCCATATGAAATCTATCTCCCAAATCCATTCCAATTGTGATAATGTTATTCATGGTTGGTTCCTCCCTTTTTTTGCAGCCCTTTAGCGGTGACTGCGTTATTTATTGAGTGTGATTGTATCACAACTCGTCGGCGGAACCAGCCTTCTCATATTATCTTGCATCGACCATAAGAGCGTTCAATTAAAACTCCGGTGAAGTATATTTTTTGTATCTATAAGTATTTGAGCTTCCAAATACTACGTACAGGGATAATAATGCTTGAGTTTGATTGGAGAATAATTTCTTAACAGCGGGTTATCTTTCAAAATTTTGCTACTTTGGAACAACTTTTTTGCCCAATGGAGCAAAGCAAACCCCAGCTAATTTGAAATGGGCAAAACCAAAAGGGATGCCAATAATAGTTATGCATAGGCTTAATCCGGAAATGATATGGGAAATGGAAAGCCAGATCCCAGCTAAGATAATCCACAAAAAGTTAGCCAGAGAGGTGCCGGCAACCCTTTTTTCACCAATGTTTCTGGCGTCCACAGGCTCTTTCCCGAACGGGAATGCTGCAAATCCGGCAATCCTGAATGCAGCATAGCCAAAAGGGATACCAACTACGGTAATGAAAAGCAGACAGCCCAAGAGAATCCAAAGAAGCCAAGCAAGAAAACCGCCGCCAAAGACAAACCATAAAATATTGAGAATTAATGCCATTCTTCCATCTTTGCAATTACAATATTCAATCTAACCAAATTTGTATCACTTCAAAATACAGTTGTAAACAAAAGCAAACTAAAGACTACTTAGGGTGATCTTAATGCTTTTAGTCAGCGGTTGCGCCAAAGAGCTTTACTTGTCAGCGCCGCATATGTTCTCGCCATCCGCTGACTTTTATTGTTCATAATGGTCTTAGCATTAACTGTAAAACTGCTGGCATTGCCTGCAAGTCACACTGTTCATTGAAACCCCTTTTACCACAGGTTAGCAGCATCCGGGTGATCAGAACATTGAAATGTTTTGGGGCCTGGTGGGTTCTTTTTAATGTAAATTTTTCCCTTAAGAACATTGTTTAAGGATTTTTCACGTACAGCCCTATATCTATTATTCCCTGAACTGTTCACCTCAAGTTTGAATTTTCTTATACCTTTTTTTGCCCAGTAGACTTTTCGCGTAATAGAATGTTCTTTTCCTGGAGAAAGTGGTGGAATACCATAGTGTTTGACACCCTTTTTCTCTATATAGAATTTTAAATTGGAGGAATCTGAAGGAAGGTCTCCAATATTCTTCACTTTTACTTCATAGTAACGAAACCGGTGGGGGTTTTTATGATAGATATATTTTATAAAACATACTACCAGATCATTATAGCCGCCAACAGATCCTGTGGTATCATTGTTTCCTGGGTTAGTGTCACAATTAACAGCCAAGGAACCGTAATCATCCACATCAAGAATGCTTATATAAATCCTTAACTCAAGTTTCTTGTACCTATCATAAGTCAACGGCCAGACAAAAGAAATGTTTTGTCCGGAATTTTTTAATCGCCCATTTGGATCCACTATTGTCGTGGGTTTCTTATGAATAGTATGGTTATCGGTCCGAATAAATAAACCTAATCGATTATACTGTTCTTGGGGAATATCTGGCCCGTAATTCTTAATTCTAATCCTAATTCCACCATTTACTTCTTCAAAACGGTTTTCATCTAACATTGTTAACGCGTTCCCATAAAAACCTAGATCATAGTCCTGCAAGACCTGGAAGAATTGATAGTTAGGCTCATTGGGGTATACTATTTCCCCAGAGTAACCTCCAGGGACAGAAGATCCATTACGACTAATAACCAGCGAAGCTGCATAAAGCCCTAAATGCAATATAGGATTAGATAATGACAGGGTTTGCTCCTCTCCCGGCTGAAGCTGATCGAAATGCCATCGATACATAGTGGAACCTCCCAGAGTTTGTATCCCATTCGCATCGGAACTGTATATCTTCATAGTAAAAGGAAGAGGGCCGGACATGGCATCTGGACCAATATTCTTCACGGTGAAACTGGCTGTGACCTCATGATTTAATTTTGGATTGTAAGCATCAAGTGTCTTGTTTACAACTGCAATGATCGGTCCTGTAATGTCCTCATTCACGGTTGTGAGCGAGCCCCGATCTGGTCCGGGGAGTCTGGGTACTCTTGAGGCAGCCTTGTTTGTAACCTTTGAGTTCTGCAGGGGCAACACCTGTTGCGCTGATGACAAATCGGCAGGGATGGGATCAGAAGGTATCCGAACTCCACCACTGGCAGAGCGACTACTTTTTGTCGATTCACGTTTCGACGCTTCTCTCTTACATTTCAAACGTGATGTCTTTGAGTTGTTCTTTTCATTATGTTCGGTAACGGCATTATTATTGTCCAAGACAACCTTAATTGAGTGAGTACCCGCGCCCAACGCTAAATTTGCCGCCTGGGGAAACCAGACAAACTTCACAGAGTTTCTAGGCCTTTTTAAGGCTCTTGATTTATCAACCGCACCCAGTCTCATGCCGCCCCAGGCTTTACCACCATTATACATCTGAATAACTGCGCCTTTGTGTAAATTGTATCCTGAGGTAGGCACTCCGCCAAGACCGATATTCTTGATGGTAATCTGGATTTTACAGCCTTTAATGAGCCTGATATCACTAACGATAAGATCAGGCAGTTTAACAATTATAGCCTGATTAACAGTTGTAGGCTGAACAGCTTTCTTTTGGATCTTTTGTACAACCGGTTTCTTTTGCAGCGAGGCTGGTGACTCTGAACTTCTGGCCGCCAATAAAAGGGATGGGGGCGCCATCAGAATGATTAAGAGACCGGTAAAGATTACGAGCAGCTTTTTTTGTGTTGTTTTCATCTTTTTCTCCTCTATTGAAAGGTCGGCAAATCGTTTTCTCTCGCTTTGCCTTCAAAATCTCTTTAAGGACAAGTAAATGCTTTTTTGCCTTTTGTCAAGAAACAGCTAAAATTTTTTTATGACTCTGCAAAATATACCCCGGCACCAGAAGGTACACAACGGTTGAACTGAGTTGCCGTAGTATTTGCCCCAAAAGCAAACCCTGGTACTAATTATAAAAGCAGGGAAACAAAAAGTAATTTCTTAAAGATTCTTTTTAAATTGTTTTGAGTTTTCATTTGTTCTCTCCTTATAAATTGCACATTAGTATTAAATTTTAATATGCGCCTTTTAATACATAAGTGTCTAATTACATGGAAAGGTTCAAAATAATTTAATTTAAAATCAAGAAAGATCAAAATATAATTTACACTATATATATTATTTAGTTTAATCAGTAAATTCTTACTCAAATCATTTTCATACACATAAAATCTGAATGGATAGAATCATAACTACTTCCATGAGAAGGCTAAATGTCAAGAGTTAATTTGTTTACAAATCACCCTTTTTTTATTCCATCCAACAAGCCTGGACCATCATGCTTCCATCCGCACTCTTTATGGAGCTGCCATTTGCTCCGGTGCAAACGGCCCCATAATGAGACTATGGAACATCAACCGA
>JAIOSM010000363.1 GCA_021107575.1 Desulfobacteraceae bacterium
CGAATAACATTAAAAATCTCAATAAACTGGTATAAAGGGTTATTCCTGGAAAATTCAGTGAGGTTATCCATGACCTTTTTTTCTTTTTCATCCCAGATAATAGTTCCAAGTATTTCAGCAAAAGCATTGATATCGTGTTGAGTTATAATAAATTTTTTAAGATCATCTGTATCTTTATGTTCTTTATCAGGTGGGAAAATGCTTTCAGTGTTAAAAATTTTAACTGCCCTTTGTATAGCAGCATCATAATTTCCGCATATAATTGTTTCAAGCCCTAATGCCTTATACATTTTGAATGCAACACCAACCGCGGTTCGCACAGCAAACGAAGTATTATACAAAATCAGACCTGCCATACTATCCTTAATTTCAATCAGAATATTTCGTTGCTTATTTAGCTCTTTGACAGAAGGCAATCCTTTTAAATAAGTATAATCCCGCATTTCAATAAAAGGTTTTTCAACTCCAGTATCTTTAATAAAATCCCAAAGGTATTTATAATACGGTTGAACTTGAAAATCTTTCATATGCCCACGGTTTTGTGCACTTACAATATTTTTCCCAATTTTCCTGAAAGAAAGATAGTAATTGTTTCCAATCTTTTTATTAAGCCATTCTGGTTTTTCTAAAACCTCTAAACCACTGACAGGACAGATTGTTATATAATCATTTGTATGCATTATAACCCCGCTCTATTTTTTTAAAACAAGAAAATACAATTCACCTCTATGATTCATCTGACCGGCGCCTAACTCAGCATATTCGCCATTACCATAAAAGAGGTCTGCTCTTAAATGCCCTTTTATGGCTCCGCCTGTATCCTGATTAAATACAAATCCCGAATAATCTTCCCAACCCTGGGGAAATTGCACATTCTCCTTTGAAGGGGCCTTGGTTTTAATAAAACATAGAGCACCTTTTGGAAAGAGCGACGTGTCTGTTGCAATTGATCGCATGGGAGTTACTCTGACTCCAAGGCATCCAAAAGGGCCATCCATTTCTTTTTTAAAAAATACAAAACTTGTATTGTAATTGAGCACTTTATCCAATTTACCAGGATTTTGTTTCAGCCATGCCTTGATCGCCTGCATTGACATATTTTCTTTTGCAATTTCATCTTTGGAAATTAAATACCTCCCTACAGATCGATAGGCCCGACCATTTTTTGAGGCATAATGCACTCGTATAATACTCTTATCACTCAAGACAATCCTTCCTGACCCCTGTATCTCAAGGAAAAACCTGTCAACGCGGTCTTGAAGCCATAGCAGTGGTATTGCCCTTTTCTCAAAATTATTAATAGAGTTTATTTCTTTTCTGTCATAATAAGGAACAACCCTGTTTTTCTTATCTACCCTGGCAAAAAGTTTTTTTTCACCCTTAAATTTCTCAGAGAACACAGAAAGGTCGATTTTTACAAGATCGTCAGGTACAGTATACAGAGGACATGGATATTCTTTTGTCTTAACCATACTCCCTTTATAAGTCGGCTCATAATACCCTGTAAAAAGCACCTCACTCTCTGTTCCACCTGCTGTTTTATAAATAGCATAATTGTCTTTGATATATCCTCTAAGTTCACTGTTCGAAGGGTTATTATGTAAAAATAAAGAAAAACTCTCCAGAGATTTTATCAGATGATCAACTGTATAACTTGTTTTTCCAAAATTAAAAGTTCGTGTTTCAGGAAGCTTGTTATAATATTTAAGGCTTTGCTCCAATGAATCAGACAAGCCCTTGAATTCAAGATCATCCATAAAAACCGGATATTGGGATGGCATAAGCTTCAAAAGTGCTGTCTGCCTTGTTATTTTAATCTCTTCTTCCGTATAAAAAGTTATTATTAAAACATGTATTGATACAACTAAAATCAAAACTGCCAAAGCCTTGTAAATTAAGTTTTTTGATTTTTTATTCATCTGTTCTCTCTTGTTTGATTTGCCTTGTCACAGTTTTAGAGGATTCAATACTTTCTAAGTTTTCAATTGTTTCCGAAGTGATTCCAAATGAATCAAACTTTTTAGCCGATACCATAACCCTGCTCTCAATTGAACCAATAGTTTTATTAAAAGTTGCAGCGCACTTTTCAATATCTTTGCCAAGCCGGTTGATATTCCCTGCCATTGCACCAAGACGTTGATACAACTCAACTCCAAGCCGCCTTATTTCTTCGGCATTTTCGTGACTCTTTTCCTGCCTCCAGGAAAACGCAACAGCTTTTAGAAGTGCCACCAATGTTGTTGGTGTTGCAATAATAACACCATTCTTTATGCCGGTTTCAACCAAATCAGGCTTATATGTTAAAGCAGCACTGAAAAAATTTTCTCCGGGAATAAAAAGAATGGTAAACTCAGGAGTATAAGAAAAATGCTTATGATACTCTTTGGAAGCAAGAGCTGACACATGCTTTAAAACCTGACTTGCATGATTTGCCATATACTTTTTTCTTTCTTCTTCACTTCCAGCTTCAAGAGCATTTAAATACGCTTCAAGCCCAACTTTTGAATCCACAATAATATTCCTGCGGTTGGGAAGCCTTATAACCATATCAGGTCTTAACTGCCCATTTTCAGTATTGGTAACAACCTGTTCTTCAAAATCACAATGTTCTGCCATGCCGGACAACTCAACAACTCTTCTTAAGGTCATCTCTCCCCACCGGCCTCTAACATGAGGCACCCGCAATGCCTTTACAAGATTTCCGGTCTGAAGTTGCAGGTTCTGCTGGGTTCTTGCCATTTCAATAAGCTGCTCCGATATAGAACCAAAGGCTTTCTGCCTGTCACCTTCCATCTCCCAAAGACTCTTCTCATATTTTCCCAGGGCATCTTTGACAGGGTCTATACTTTTATTAAAACCATTTTTTGCATCATCGGCAAATCTTCTGAAATATCTATCAGCAAGATCAAAAAACCTGTTGGAATTTGAAGAAAGAGCATTCTCTGAAATTTGTTTTATCTTTCCGGAAAAAAGAAAGAAAAAAAACTTCTGCAAAAGGATGGATATAATAACGCCGGCTATAAAACCTGAAACAAGAAAAATTAAATTCTCAAATGTTATCATTATTTACTATGCTTTTTATTCATTACCCGGATTATCTGAATTGTTTCAGTTATCCGGCTTTATTTTTCAGCCACAAACATTCCGCTTTTACCGCCTGATTTGCTTTGCAAACGAATATTTAAAATCTCCATGGATCTGTCATATGATTTGCACATATCATAAATAGTGAGTGCTGCAACAGATACAGCAGTTAATGCCTCCATTTCAATGCCGGTTCGCCCTTTTAAAGAAGCCTCAGCTTCAATATTGATAAAACAATTCTCAGGATCAGGGGTAAAATCAACTCTGATATGGGTAATATTTAAAGGATGACACATGGGTATAAGATCAGATGTCTTTTTAGCTGCCATAACACCTGCTATTCTGGCAGTCTCTAAAACATTACCCTTTTTCCCGGTATTGTTGATAATTTTCTCAAGGGTCTCTTTATTCATCTTAACAGCCCCGACTGCGACTGCTACACGTTTTGTTTCATCTTTATCCCCAACATCCACCATCCTGACTCTGCCATCTTTATCAAGATGTGTAAAATCTGCCATTTTATTATCCTTATTTATAAGACTGCTTCTTTTTTGTAGCAGTGGTCTTTATTTTGTCAAGAGCATCTCTTAAAGCATCTTGAACATTTTCCCGTATATCCCCTGCAATAACAAGATACATGATATCATCACCGACTAAAAGTGTTTGGCCTTCTGCAATCCATACCAGCACTTCAACGATTCCCTTTCTTTTTTTAGTCTCTTTAATGATATTATCAAGAATTGTGTGATCTACAATTATTTCAAGATCAGTAACGCCTCTTCCCTCTCTTGTGGCCTCTCTTACAACACCATTATGGATAAGAGTCATGCCCACTTTTGAATAATCGGGGTGTGCTTTAACTTTTGCAATCATTTCATTTATATTCATCTATAATTCACTCCTTTTTTTTGCCATGATATCTGCCTTTTTAAGGTCCTCTGGTGTATTAATATTAAAAAATGATTCCATTAAGGGATCAATTTTTTCCAATCTTTTCAGAGAGACTTTCTTAACTTTATTCTTAGAATAAAACTTTTTTATCATATATAAACCTGCTTTCAGATTTTTTTCAATTAAAGGAAGGCATGCTTTTGAATACACAGCTGATAAGGCTTCAAGCCCTCCTTCTGTTTCAGGGATAATTACATCATGCTGCGAATCGGCACAGGAAAGAATATACTCAATAACATCTCTTCTAATAAAAGGGGTATCACATGCTGTTATAAATACTTTGTCATAGGCCGCATGGTAGATTCCTGCATGGATACCTGCCAATGCGCATCTTGAAGGGAATATATCAGAAACAATCAGCCCGTCCCATTTTAAAAAATCAGCAGGCTCATTTGTTACTATAATAGTCTCATCAACTACTGAACTCAGCTCATGATAAATTCTATCCATTATAATCTTCCCGCCAATTTTACGGAACCCCTTCTTCTCCCCGGGAAGCCTGCTATTTTTACCTCCGGCAAGAATAACTCCTGTACATCTATGCTTCATAAACAATCCTGAAATAAAATCTTCACTCATTTAATATTTGTATGTATCTTGTTATAGTAAGTAAATGCTAAAATCAATGTTAAAATCAAACCATTGCTGATTATATGAAAAAATGATATAAATTTATATATTAAAAACGTTGTGGAGTATATGCAAAATGAAAGCCGAAAAAACCATAATAAGCAAGCAGGATATAAAAAGGATTTTAACCAGAATAGCCCATGAAATCCTTGAAGCTCATAGGGGCGTCAAAGACCTTGCTCTTATAGGCATTCAAACACGAGGCGATTATCTTGCAAAACGGCTTGAGCAAATCATAAGGGACATTGAAGGGACTGCTCTGCCTGTAGGCGACATGGACATAAATCTTTACAGAGATGACTGGACAAAAATCAGCTACCAGCCCATTGTAAGACCCTCAAACATTCCTTTTGATGTTGACGACAAGAATATTATTCTTGTGGATGATGTCCTGTTCACCGGTCGCACGATCAGAGCTGCCATGGATGCACTCATGGATTTTGGAAGGCCTGCCCAGATTGAGCTTGCTGTCTTAGTTGACCGGGGGCACAGGGAGCTCCCTGTTCAGGCTGATTACAAGGGAGTCTTCATAAATACTGATATAAATGATATGGTAAACGTCTGTCTTGAAGAACATGATGGCGAAGACCGGGTTTTCCTGGCTCAGGACTAAAAGCAGGACTAAAACCAAGAATACAAATTGGAACTAAAATAATGAGCACACTTTTACACAAAAAAAAAACACCTGAAAACCTCAGAATAGCTGTAA
>JAIOSM010000091.1 GCA_021107575.1 Desulfobacteraceae bacterium
AGTTTAAACATTTTAACCCGGAAGAGATTCATAAAGAATATATTGATAATTTCCATAATATTAAGTTTCAAGGAAAGTATGCATACTGAAAAAATATATACAGAGTATAAA
The DNA here is from genome assembly GCA_021107575.1 of Desulfobacteraceae bacterium. Taxonomy (GTDB): domain Bacteria; phylum Desulfobacterota; class Desulfobacteria; order Desulfobacterales; family Desulfobacteraceae; genus JAIOSM01. The sequence goes on from JAIOSM010000091.1 coordinate 112, forward strand.
AAGTTTAATGCAAAAAAAGTATTTTATATACTTATTTTTATTATAATTTTAGGAATTATAGCTTTAGGAGCACTTTTGCATGGACCATCATCCCTTGGATTTAAAAATTCATTTGCAGCACTTTTTAAAGAGACCGGTATTGCCCGTGCAATTGTATGGGAGCTCAGGCTGCCCCGTATAATTATGGCTATTTTAACAGGATGCGGGCTTTCCATTGCAGGAACTGTGTTCCAGGCAATACTTAAAAATCCCCTGGCATCCCCATATACCCTTGGTATTGCCTCCGGTGCCGGATTTGGCGCTGTGCTGGCAATTGTTTTCGGAGGCAGTTTTTACAGTGAATACCTTATTGCAGGATCATCATTTTTCTTTGCCATGCTCTCTTCTACAATTATTCTTTCAATTGCCAAATTAAAAGACCCAAGCCCTGAAACTATGATTCTTGCGGGTATTGCAATCATGTTTCTTTTTTCCTCTTTAAGTTCTTTTTTTCAATACATTGGAACAATGGAACAGGTTCAGGAGATTGTATTCTGGTTTTTCGGATCTCTTTCCAAAACAGGCTGGAAAGAGATTGGTATCGTCTCTGTGATGATATTTGTTCCCATGCCTTTTTTAATAAAATCATCATGGCAGTTAAATCTTCTTGCAACAGGAGATGAATCTGCAAGAGCCCTGGGAGTGAACACCACAAAACTCAGAATGCAGGGGATGGTTTTTGCCTCTTTAATAACATCAGCATGTATATGTTTTACAGGTGTAATCGGCTTTGTGGGACTTGTGTCACCTCACATCGGCAGAATGCTGGTAGGCTCAGATCACAGGTTTCTTATTCCAACGTCTGCTTTGATCGGTACTATCCTTGTTCTTGTTGCAGATACATTTGGACGAGTATTATGGGCGCCCCAGGTCATTCCCATTGGGATCGTCACTTCATTTATCGGAGTACCTTTCTTCTTTTATTTATTGATAAGACGAACACGGGGGTATTGGTAATGCTGAAAGTTCATGGGCTGGAATTTAAATATAAAGACAGAGATATACTTAAAAAAATAGAGATAGAGATTAAGAAAGGCGAGATCTTAAGTATTCTTGGACCTAACGGGACAGGTAAAACAACCCTTTTAAAATGTATTGCCGGAATAATAAAACCTCAAAAAGGCTCTTTTTCCATTGGTAGTAAAAATATGTTGGACATTAAAAGAAACGATCTTGCTAAACGTATCAGTTACGTTCCCCAAAGCTCGCCCTCAAAATTTCCCATTACTGTATTTGAAGCTGTTTTAATGGGAAGAAGCCCCTATATCATGTGGAGACCATCAGAAAAAGACTTGAAAATTGTAGTAAATGTTCTGAAGTTTCTTAAACTTGAAGAATTTGCCTCAAAAAATTTTGAGCAGCTAAGCGGAGGGGAAAAACAAAAGGTCTTGATAGCAAGAGCAGTGGCACAGGATACAGAGTATCTGCTCATGGACGAACCCACCAGCAATCTTGATTTAAAACATCAGCTGGAAATTATGGAGATGATTTCCAATATGGTAAAAACACAAAATGTGAGTGCTGTTTTTGCAATGCATGATCTGAATCTTGCATCCAGGTTTTCTGATAGAATAGTGATGTTAAGCAAAGGAGAGATCTTTTGCACCGGCAAGCCGGAACAAGTGATAACTGTTGAAAATATCAAAATAGTTTATGGGGTTAATGCAACAATAAAAAATAATAACGGTGTGTTGTATGTGTTCCCGGACAAGCAAATTAATCGCCAGAATAGTAATCCGATTAATAACCCGAATATTAAAAAGGCACAGGCTGAAGTATTCTGTGATGCTAAAACAGAATAATAATTTAAAGAGACAAAGAAAAGGAGAAAAATAAAATGGATTGGGGTGCAGTTAAAAATGACACTTATTATCGGGGCAGAAAACTTGAAAAAGATGCAAGAAATGATTCAGATATAGAAAAGTGGGAAGAATATGCAGAGCTAAAAACTCTCAAAGGGAGTCACACTCTGGGGATTAACGGTTATATGAACGCAGCGTTATTATCAGAAGTCGGCAAAGATATTGATAGAGCAGTATCTTATTATAATAAAGCGCTCTTAACTGCCATTAAGGTTAAATACAAAGATCTTGTTGTTATCATAGGTTATAGAATTGCACTGCTACACGAACAGAGAAAAGAGTGGGATAAATGCGTTGCAGCGTATGAACAGGTTGCAGAATTTTGTGACATTCAGGGAGAACACTTTTTAGCGGCAGATGCATATGAACATGCAGCAGAAATGATTGCTTTGTCAGGAAAAGATGCAGCAGACTATACAAAACCCATTGCTCTGTGGGAGAGAAATATAATTCACTGGGAAGAAGAAGACCATCTTCATGACGCAGTATGGAGCAAAGAGCATATTGAACTTTATAAAAAACTGTTTGGAATAAAAAAATGATTGGAATACTTTTTCACGGAGCTGAAGTAATTGATTCAGGATGGGCAAAAAAAATAATAGATACCATGGAAA
>JAIOSM010000212.1 GCA_021107575.1 Desulfobacteraceae bacterium
ATATTAAAAAAACCTTTAATAACAGGTATGGATTCATACATTTGTACTGAAGACTTTACAATATGCTTTGTTACCTGATCAAAAACAACTACAAACCCACTGATCAGGATAAGTCGTAAAAATGATTTTTTGTCAATCACATTAAACCTCTGGTGAACATTCATTCTATAATATCTTTTCTAAAGCAGTATCACACCTTAAGCAAATATTTGGGTGATCTTTATTGTCTCCAATAGTTGTGTCATATCTCCAGCATCTTTCACACTTTTCACCGGTGGCTCGCTCAACAAGAATTTTTAGGCCGTCAAGTTCCTGTCCGTGATATGCCATGTTGTTAATAGTATCAGACAGAGAGACCATTGATACAATAAAAATATCTCTTAGATCTTCATTAAGGCTTGCAAAAACATCTTTATATTCCTGATCTGGAAGCTGTATAGTAATAGATGCATCTAAAGGATGACCAATAAGCTTTGCTGTTCTCGCCTCTTCAAGTGCTTTTGTGACTTCTGCCCGAACAGTTAATACCTTGCTCCATTTATTGCTAAGTTCATCATTTTTATATTTTTTATCAAAACCAGTCATTAAAGCAAGAGAAATGCTTTCTTCTTTTCCTTCATACTCGGGCATATAGTGCCAGATCTCATCAGCAGTAAACGATAAAATCGGAGCCATAAGTCTTACCATGGAATCTAAAATAAGATACATAACTGTCTGTGAATTACGTCTTTCAATATCATCAGCAGGGTTCACATAAAGTCTATCCTTAATTATATCAAGGTAAAAAGAAGATAAGTCAATGGTGCAGAAATTATACAAGGCATGGTATATTTTATGGAACTCAAAATCTTCATATGCCCTTAGAGAAGTTTGAACAACATTAAAATATTTATGAAGGATAAATCTGTCCAGCTCAGACATAGAATCAAAAGAAGCCATATTATTTTTAACATCAAAATCAAAAAGGTTCCCCAGCATAAATCTACAAGTATTTCTAATCCTTCTATATGCATCGGAAAGTTGTTTTAAAATATCATCAGATATACTTACATCTCCGCTATAATCTGAAGCTGCAGTCCATAGCCGCAAGATATCAGCGCCATATTGTTTAATAATTTTTTCCGGTGCTATAACATTCCCAACTGATTTAGACATTTTATGCCCTTTTGCATCTACAACAAATCCATGAGTGAGTACAGCTTTGTATGGTGCTTTACCAGTACTTCCCACAGAAGTTAAAAGAGATGAATGAAACCAGCCTCTATGTTGATCACTTCCTTCAAGATAAAGATCAGCAGGTCTTGAGAATCCTTCTTGTTCTTCTAAAACAGCAGCATGGCTCACTCCTGAATCAAACCAGACATCAAGAATATTGGCATCTTTTTCAAATTCAGTGTTGTTACATTTAGCACAATAAGCATTGTCAGGCATAAGAAATTTTGCATCTTTCTCAAACCAGATGTCAGAGCTGTGTTCTTTAAAAAGACTATATATTTTATCAATTGATTCTCTTGTAACATAAACTTCTTTGCATTTCTTACAATGGAATAATGCTATGGGAACTCCCCATGACCTCTGCCTGGATAAACACCAATCCGGACGATTCTCAATCATGGAATAAATTCTTGCTTTGCCCCATGAAGGAATCCATTGGACACTATTAATTTCCTCAAGGCTCTTTTTTCTTAAATCATGCTTTTCCATCATTAAAAACCATTGAGGAGTTGCCCTGTATATAACAGGTCTTTTACATCGCCAGCAATGGGGATACGAATGGGATAAATCATTGTTTGTTAAAAGCATACCAAGGCTTGATAATTTTTCTACAATATTCTTATTTGCCTTAAATATAAATTCACCTTTAAAGAATTCTACGTCATCTGAAAAGGTCCCATCATTTTCCACAGGTGAATATGTTTCAAGACCATATTTTTTCCCGACTATATGATCATCTGCGCCATGTCCCGGTGCTGTATGAACACATCCAGTACCAGCTTCCAAAGTCACATGGTCTCCTAAAATAACGAGGGAATCTCTGTCGTATATTGGATGTTTGCATTTTTTATTTTCAAAGCCCTTAGAATCAAAATCACCTAAAACCGTATAATTTTCAATTCCAAATTCCTTCATGACATTTTCGCATAACTCTTTTGCCAGGATTAAAACGCCTTGGTCTCCCGCATCTACAACAGAGTAGGTAAACTCTGGATGAAGACATATTCCAAGATTTGCAGGGATTGTCCATGGTGTTGTTGTCCAGATAACAAAAAAGATTTCTTTTGATCCAAGTTCAGGCAGCAAATCAGAAATATCATCTTTTAGAGGAAACTTGACATAAATCGAAGGAGAAGTATGATCATGATATTCTATCTCTGCTTCTGCTAGTGCTGTCTGGCAACTACAGCACCAGTATATCGGTTTTTTACCAAGAGACATATTCCCATTTAAAGCAAACTCAGCGCATTCTTTTGCAATTCTTGCCTCATATTCATAATTCATTGTAAGATAAGGATCATCCCACTCGCCAGCTACACCAAATCTTTTAAATTCATCCCGTTGAATGCCAACAAAATTATTTGCAAAGTTGCGGCATAACTTTCTTTTCTCAACAACAGAAATTTCTTTTTTCTTGGACCCAAGTTTTAAATCAACTGCATGTTCAATGGGAAGTCCATGACAGTCCCATCCTGGAACATATCGCGCATAAAAACCTGACATTTGTTTTGATCTTATAATAATGTCTTTTAATATCTTATTGATCGCATGGCCCATATGCAGATGTCCGTTAGCATAGGGAGGGCCATCATGGAGAATATAATTTTTATTATCTTTATTTTTTTCCAATATTTTTTCATAAAGTTCAGCTTTAGCCCATTTTTTCAACATTTCGGGCTCACGATTGGGTAAATTAGCCTTCATTTTGAATTTGGTTAAAGGCAAATTCAATGTTTCTTTGTAATCCATCTTTCCTCCAGAATTTTGAATCAATTTTGATACAAATAGAAATTAAGCCTATATATATAGTGTAAAACATGCCCGAATGTCAACAAAAATCAAAGAATTGACACAGGATTGGCCTGTTCTAATTTTTTTAAAATATTACAAGTTGATATCTAATTAATAAAAGAATTTTATTGTATTCTTCTATAACCTATGTTTTAGTATTTAAATTTTGATGTTATTAATAATTCTTTTCTATTGTTAAAAAATATAAAAAAACTAACTTTTTTGAATGTATTTCTAAATGAAAGCAGGAACAGAGCAATGATCATACTGGATAATGTTACTAAAAAATTTGGCGCTTTAAAAGCTGTTGATCAGGTTTCATTCCAGGTTAATAATGATGAATTTTTTGCATTGCTTGGACCAAATGGAGCTGGAAAGACAACAATTATCCGAATGTTACTGGGATTTATTCAACCGACTTCAGGCTCAGTACTAATAAATGGAATCCCTGCTTCTCAAACAAAAGCAAGAAAAAAATTTGGCTATGTTGCAGAACAACATATGATTCCACCATATCTTTCAGGGTTAGAGTATCTGCTTCGTCATGCATCTTTAAGTGGATTATCAGGAAAAAATGCACGTATTGAAGTAGAAAGGGTTGTGGAAGTCGTATCAATGTCTGGTAAAGAAAAGGATAAAAGTTCAGGATATTCCAAAGGTATGAAACAGCGGATTGGAATTGCAGCAGCAATATTGAATAATCCTGAGCTGCTCATGCTGGATGAACCTGTTTCCGGGCTTGATCCCCTTGGCATCATGGACGTAAGAAACGTTATCAATGACCTTAGAAGTAGTGGATTAACTATTTTTTTAAATTCACATCTGCTTTCAGAGGTTGAAAAAACATGTGATACTATTGCTATTATGAATAAAGGCAGAATAGTTAAAAAAGATTCAATCAATTCCATATGTGCTCACGGAGAAACTCTTGAAGAAGTTTTTGTAAACTATGTAACAAAAGAGAATAAATAATTTTATAACAATTATGATAATATGGAAAAAATTTAAAAATGTTTATTAAGATCATACTATTTACAATTATTGACCAGATAAGGGTTAAGAGTTTTTATCTTCTTCTTGCTATCTCCATTAGTCTTCTTTTTGTAATGCGGGGATGTTTTTCTGCGGACTATGTAATTAATGGCCAGCATGTTGAAAGCCTGGGGCATGTTTCACGAATTTTTTTTCAGGTAATCGTCATGGGCATGCTATTAATGGTTTCAATGATATCAATGAAAATTTTTAGCAGGGATCAGAATGATGGTTCAGTCCATATGTTTCTTTCAAGACCGGTTAAACGTTGGGAATATTCTCTTGGCAGGATAGCCGGAACATGGATCCTCTCTTCCGGATTTATGTTTATACTGCATTTAACCATAATTTTGATTATATGGCTGCATACAAATGAAATGCCTGTAAGGTACCTTGGAGCATCAATTATTTGTTCAGTAAATCTTCTTTTTATTATAGTAGCCGTATGCTTATTTTCCTTGTTTTTGCCTGATTTTGTAAGCGCTATGCTTTCAATCGGAATACTCTGCATAGGATTTGTTTCTGATGGCGGCTATAAAGTATTCAGCAGTGAAATACTAACGACTTTGGCCCCTTCCATAGCTGATTCATCTCTTGCCCCATGGCGTGTTTTTTACCCAAAACTTTTTATGGTGCAGGCATATGCAGATTCAATAATTAATCAGAGTAATTTTATGGGTATTGGCTCAATACATCCTTTAGTTAATATCTCAATGTTTATTGCTTTGTTAATAATGTTAACTCTATTTATTTTTTATAAAAAAGAAATATAGTCTGATTCAGAAAAAGAAGCTCTTTTCAAAATGATATGAATATAACTATCCTAAACCTGTGATCTTGATAATTGATCGTTCAATATTTTGAAAAGGTAAAATATATGAATATGATTTTATATTCATGTCAGAGTTCCTGACCTCTTTTAATTGTTCGATTTCTTTTATTTCTTCTGAAGGATTTTGCCCTTTCATGGCAAGAATGATTCCGTTTTCATTTAAAAAGGGTTTTGAAAGCTTTACAAATTTATCAAGTCTGGAAAATGCTCTTGAAACAACTACATCAAAGGTTCCTTTATAAAGATTATTGTATTTAAGTTCTTCAGCCCGGATATGTTTTGCTTCTATCCCTTCCATGCCGATTATTCTTATTAAATCATCTAAAAAATTAACTTTTTTCTGGGTAGAATCTATCATTACAATATCAAGATCAGGGCTTGCAATTTTTAAACAAAATCCAGGGAATCCGCCCCCTGAACCAATATCTAAAACTCTTGACTGCTTTTTGATATATGGTACTAATGCAAGAGAATCAATAAAATGCTTTAAAGCTATGTCATCAGTTTCTTTGATAGCAGTGAGGTTAATCTTTTTATTCCATTGATAAAGATGAGTTGCATGGGTTGCAAACAGCTCAAGCTGATGATCATTAAAGCTTAATCCAAAACTTTTACTACCGGTTTTAACTATGTTTTTCCACTTATCATCGAAAATGATCATTTTATGCAGACTCATGCTATATTTTTTAAAAATTAGATTGATTTTTTTTTAAAATTACGATAGTTTAATCACCTTAAATTGTAATGCTGTTTTTACACTAAAAACAATATTAACAAAATCACAATTTTTTTTCAATTATTCAATTTTAGCAGGGAAGACGTATCATGGAAAGAGATTTAAAAAGTGTTCGTAACATTGGAATAAGTGCTCATATTGATTCTGGCAAAACAACGCTTACAGAAAGAATTTTATTTTATACTGACAGAATTCATAAGATCAACGAAGTAAGGGGAAAAGATGGAACCGGCGCAATCATGGATTCCATGGAGCTTGAAAAAGAAAGAGGAATCACAATAGCTTCTGCTGCAACTTATTGCCGATGGAGAAACCATGATATAAATATCATTGACACACCAGGCCATGTAGATTTTACTGTTGAAGTTGAAAGGTCTTTAAGGGTTTTAGATGGAGTTATCCTTATTCTGTGTTCTGTATCCGGAGTTCAATCACAATCCATTACAGTTGATCAGCAAATGAAAAGATATGAAGTCCCTTGTATGGCATTTATCAATAAATGTGATAGAAGCGGAGCTAATCCTTTTAAAGTTATTGAACAACTCAAAGAAAAACTCGGGCACAATGCTGTTCCGATGCAGATACCAATCGGACTTGAACAGGATCATGAAGGTGTTATTGATCTTGTAAAAATGAAAGCATATTACTTTGAAGGGGATAATGGAGAAAAGGTCGTTGTAAAAGATATCCCTGAAAATCTTGCTGAAGAAGCCTTAAAAGTAAGAGAAGATATGCTGGATAAAGTATCAGAATTTTCTGATGAGCTTACTGATGCAATACTCGAGGAACAGGAAATTAGCGAAGAGCTACTAATGCATGCCATCAGGCAGGGAACACTAGAAAGAAAACTGACACCGGTATTTTTGGGTTCAGCATATAAAAACAAAGCAGTACAGCCTGCCATGGATGCTGTAATAGACTACCTGCCCTCTCCCGTTGATATTGATAATGAAGCAATTAATATTAATAATAATGAAGAGACTGTGATTCTTAAAAGCGAATTTGATTTCCCCACTGTGGCACTTGCTTTCAAGCTTGATGATGGACAATATGGTCAATTGACATATGTAAGAGTTTATCAGGGATGTATTACAAAAGGTAACATTATTATTAATACCAGAACCGGTAAAAAAATCCGCCCGGGCAGGCTAATCAGAATGCATTCATCTGAAATGGAAGAAGTTGAAGAAATCCCCGCAGGTCACATTGGAGCCATGTTTGGAGTGGATTGCGTTTCAGGTGATACTTTTACAGCTCCTGATATTAATTATACAATGCTTGCAATGCATGTTATGGAACCTGTTATTTCTCTTTCATTAAAACCTGTTGATAACAAATCTGAAATTGCAATGTCAAAAGCCCTGAACCGCTTTACAAAAGAAGATCCCACATTTAAAACTCATGTTGATCAGGAAACCGGAGAAACAATCATACAGGGTATGGGTGAACTGCACCTCGATGTCTATGTTGAAAGAATGAGAAGAGAATATAATGCTAATGTAGAAATCGGGAAACCAAGAGTTGCCTACAGAGAAACAATTACAAGAAAAGCTGATTTTAACTATACTCATAAAAAACAGACCGGTGGCGCTGGACAATACGGAAGGATCGCAGGATTTATTGAGCCTTGTGACGAGGATTTCGAATTTAACAATAAAATCACAGGTGGTAAAATCCCAACTCAGTATATTCCTTCTTGTGAAAAAGGCTTTCAAAACTGCATGGAAAAAGGGCCAAAACTTGAATTCCCTGTTACCGGTATTAAAATAACCATCCAGGATGGTGCTTACCACTCTGTAGACTCTTCTGAAATGGCGTTTGTTGCAGCAGCAAGAGGAGCATTCCTTGAAGCTTATAACAAAGCTAAGCCTGTAATAAAAGAACCGATTATGAAGGTAGTCATAGAAACTCCCAATGAATTTCAAGGCGCTTGTATGGGGCTTATCAACCAACGCAGAGGGATTATTGAAGGTTCTCAGGAAGAAGGCGTAATGTCAGTAATCGAGGCTACAGTACCTCTTTCAGACATGTTTGGTTTTTCTACTGTACTCAGATCAGGAACTCAGGGTAAGGCTCAATTTACAATGGAGTTTTCATCATATAAAAAAGTTCCCCAATCTATTGCAGAAGAAATATTTAAGAAAAAACAGGAAGAAAAAACAAATTCGAAAAAATAAAATAAATACTTAAGGCTATTTAATATAAAAGAGGTAAAAAATGCTTAAACAAGATCTTATTAATAGAAGTCCGGTTTGCAAAATATTAAATCCTGATACTATCAGTCAGGTTAAATTCGGGGCTGTTCTTTCCCGGGCAGGTGTCGGGAAAACGCAATTTTTAGTTCAAATTGCTCTTACAAGATTACTAAACAACGAAAAAACTATTCATGTCAGTCTCTCTGATTCCATGGAAAAAATTAATTTAAGATATATGGATAGTTTTAATAAGCTTGTAGATTCAATTGGATATGTTGACCCGCAAAAAGCAAAAAGATTATGGGAAGATATCAACCGGTTAAAACTTGGCATCGCCTATAATGAAGCATCATTTGACCCCAAAAAAATCACAGACTATTTGAACAGCTTTAAGAAAAACAGCAATGAACTTCCATCAATTCTTGTTATTGATGGATTAAACTTTGATAATGATCTTTCAGACCTTCTTGCTCAACTTGAAAAAATATCTGATACTTTTAATATTTCTATCTGGTTTTCCATGAAAACCCATAGAGAAGAGTCTTTATGTGCAGATGGATATCCAAAACAATTTGAGAATGTCAAAGATCGTTTTGAAAAAGCATTATTTTTAAACCCAAAAGATGATAAAATTGAAGCAATGGTTCTTAAAAACGGAGAAGATGCAGATCGAAAGTATCTTCTTGACCCGGCAACAATGATGCCGGAATAGGATATCATAATAAAAATTGCTTGACTGCAAGGAATAAATTGCTCTAATTATATAGTTTGTCGAAATGATATTTTATATATTTGATTTTGGAGGATAATTTGTATTCTAAAATATTGATACTGCACTTTCCACCTGTAATTGCTCGCAAAGCTATTGTATGCAGCCTAACAAAGCAATTTGATTTGATATTTAATATTCTTGGTGCCCATATTTCCCATCGCAAAGAAGGGCATATGGTACTTGAACTTTCAGGTATAAAACCTAATTTTAAAAAAGGTGTTCAATTTCTTAAAGATCAGGGCGTTAGTATCAGTTATCCTGATCAGGCAATTTATAAAGATTCCGAAAAATGCACACATTGCGGTGCTTGTACTGCTGTATGTCCTACCGGGGCTCTGTCAATCCGCCGCCCTGA
>JAIOSM010000123.1 GCA_021107575.1 Desulfobacteraceae bacterium
CTCCCGTAGACTAAGCCCACACCCATATATATTTTCTCGTGCAGCTGCAATCTGTTTTGCCTTTACATTCGGGAATCTATATTTAATAGAACGACCATCCACAATAACCGGAGACTTTAAACACTCGCCGAGTCGATTCTCAAATGAACAATCCAATACCTCTATATCCAAAAAACCATTGCGTTTCAAATTTTGTGTAACAGCTTGTGATAATTCAAATTTAACCTGACTACTAAGAACACAACAAACCAGTTCTTCCCATAATTTGTCTTCAGAGTGTTCAGTTTCTAAAACAAGATGCATCTTACTCCATATTTCAGGACATAGAATACTTATTGTAGAGTCTATTTGTTTAGTATAGATTGAATTCATTTAAAAAACTCCGGTATCAATTTATTTATCTCATCAACAAAACCCTGTCCATTAAACATTGATCGATAATGGAGCATTCCACTTATGTCGCTTTTTTGAATATCATCTTGAAGGTCATGCATAAAATTGTAAAAAAAATCAAGATTATGGAGTCCCATTTTGAGATTAAGCCTGTTTTTATCATCAAGCATTGCCCCTCTGACTATTTCATGACTCGCCATGTCTCTTGTTTGAGATTTAAAAAAATCGAACTGTTGATGGTGGAAAAGGAAACCAGTATTCTTATCTGCCACAGTTCTACACCACTCAAGCCCATCAAAAAGATCAGCTCCTGCTGCCGCTAAAATTAATATTGATAATGGATTACCTGTCCCTAAAATGTGGATTGGCTGATAGTGATCTAAAGTATCAAGTTTCTCCCTTATCCTGACAACTGTTTTCACTTTCTGACAAATACCTTCACCTAACTCTCTTTCAGGTACTGCAATAAATGGAGACTTTTTTCTAGAAGCGTACTCTAAGAATAGGTCTGGTAGTATATCATGCTTACGAATTTTCTTGCTAGCTGGAGCATGCAAAATAGGAATTAAAAAGTCTTTATAATCACCCTCAACTCTTGATATAATGTTGGTTACATTTTTTTCAATATCTTTTGAGGGCCTTAAGTTGTCATAGCAAAAGGCATAAGTATAAGGAACATTTTTTAAAACCCAGTCAAATTTTCTTTTTGTCCAAGTTTTGTCTTGTTTTCTAGCTTTTTCATAATTCCCTGAGTCCAGTAAAATTAAAGCGCCTCTCGCATCAAGGTTTTTTAACTGCTTACACATACTTTCATGTCGGTTTTTTATTTTTTTATTTGCGTTTCTTTTTAAGTACATATCATATGCAGAAACTAACAATGCATCAATTTCGGGAAAGACACTAAGAACAGAAAGTCCACCCTCAGGATCAAGTTGGGTTTCATGGGACGAAAGGGATTTAACAAAACAAGGTAGTTTAACCTGCTTGCCCAATAAGTTAATAGTAGAAGGGCGCTAACCACGTCATTTTTTTGGAGCAATGCCAAATTCAGATTCTAGACTTGCAATTATCTTGCTAACGCAGTCAGCATCAATGTTTAAATCCCATTCACTTATATTGGCTGTTATGTGTTCTGCATTAAAAGGAAAAGGTGGGCTTATTGATTCTGAAATTAATGTAATCATAGGTTTACCCAGTTGTCTTGATAACTCTGCCTCTGCAACTGTAATACTTGTTTTCCTCACAGCATTGGAATTCCATATTGGAATAACACTCCTTGAGGTCCTTACCATTTTTTCTATTTCAGTTGACCAGCGCCCATTTTTGATATCATTATCCCACCAAACATTCCAACCTAAATCCTCTATGATTGAAGACAAAGCTTTTACTTTTGTTTTGTCTGGTTTAGAATAGAAAATACAAATATCAGGCATATTTGTTATTCCTTATGTAAGTTTGATATGGATTTTTCAAGCACGCTTAACGCGGACGACATTTCTGATGTATTACTTGTCCATTGCCTGTGTTCTAAAGAAAGCTGATCGTTAACTGCATTTACATATTCTATAATTATCTCAGGAGTTTTGCCATTTTTTACTATGGCAAGAACATCATCATACTTTTCGGCAATTTTGCTCAAAATATCTGCGGTACGCCCATATCTTTCTGCATTCCGTTCATCTTGATTAAGGTCTTCTCTTCTGCTTGCCACCACACCGATAGCAGCACCTATTGTACCAAGTGCTGCTATCGGTAAAAAATCAGGGAAAAATGCGCCTATCATCCCCATCCCACCAGAGCCAAGGGCTAAACATAATGCTGCCACAGCACCTATTTTTGAAGTTTTTGTAAGAGATATCCTATGCTCTCCACCACGGGTAGTATAATAAATGCGCTGTACTTCCAACTGATAGCGCTTAAACATGAATATGAAAAGCAAATGCAAATATATATCAGTTCTAAAATTATCAACTAAATATCTTGATAAAGAGTTAAAATAGCCTAAGCGCTCTGTCTCAGCGTTGGCTCTATCTGCCATCCATCGATCTAAAAGTTTTTCACATTTAATTTGATAAAGTCGAAAAACAGCTATCCCCCCACCAATAGTAGAAATTAAACCAAGCAAAAATAAAATACTTGTTAGTATCCAGCTTGGCTTAAAGTTAGCAGCTGATAATCCAGCTATAAAGCTACCAGCAACTGTTGCAAAACATATTGCCCATGTAGCTTGATGGGCAAACCTTTTGAATTTATTTTGAGATAATACTGCTGCAATATCGTATTGTTCGTAACGTCCAGCTATTTCCTGAAAAGTGGAATGTCTCAGGACTGTACTTATTTCTGGAGCAGTTTTTTCAAAATTGTCAGAAAAATTTGTAGGTGTAATTTTATAATCATTTAAAGTATCTGAACCTATAGCCGATCTTGCTTTTTCTATTAGATCTTTCATAAAATTTTAAGCTCTAGTTAATTATATTACCATCAACCATGAAAAAACGAAGACTTGATACTCTCGATGGATATCAAAGAATATCAAGACTTGCAACCTCTTTGTAAAAAA
>JAIOSM010000125.1 GCA_021107575.1 Desulfobacteraceae bacterium
CAAATTAACATCAACAACTATGCAGCACGGCTTGAGGTCGTCTTTGTTCGATTCAAATCTGTGCGAGTACTTTTGGAAGTTAATTCGTCCACGTTCCTAACTGTGAATTTTTAGCCCACCTGCTCTATAATAATATTGCCCAAAAGTTGGGGTTCCGATAGCAACGGTACAATTTTTTACGCTAACACTCATATGACTTTCGGAATAGCCGCAACTCCTTATAGTTAGGAACAAATCGGATTACATTCACGTTCATTTTTTACAAAAACTCAACCGCAACGTGATTCTTGGATCTTGCAAATCTCCGGATCGAATTCGTCCGGATTTTTGTCACCCTTTGTTAAGGTGAGAGACCCTCTATCAGGCTTCTTCTTTATCAGGCGAGAGGTTATTGATAGCGCGCCCCTGAATCCCATAGGGTTTAAGATCCTCTTAGAAATTCTGGCCAAAGGGAAGTTGGGTATTTTGCCGGAAAAATGCAAAAGGCTCTTAAACTAAAACTAAGATGAGGAGGTGCAAAAATGAAAAAGGTATTATTTACGCTTTCCTTTGTGGCTGTTTTTCTGATGATGGCCACAGGGACATGGGCAACCAATGGCGACGAGGTCAAATGGAGCCAGCCCCCGGACATGAGAGCTGGGGTAAATATCAAATCTATAAGGTGGATTGGAAATCCTGTGAATCCTGACGGTAGCGACAAAACAATCTCTAAAAACATTTTAATGTAAAAGGAGTATAAACATGATGAAAAAAACAATAACTTTTATGTTTGTTTTGGTTGCCTGCTTTTTTGCAACTGCGTCAATCCAGGCAGCAACATACACGGTAGATGATGATGATCCTTCAGCAGATTTTAGCAATATTCAAGATGCTATAGATGATGCCAGTAGTGGAGATATTATTTATGTCTTTCCCGGACTATATAATGAACACGTAGACATGAAGGATGGAGTCAATCTGTTTGGTGCCGGCCCCGATGTTTGTACTATAAAAATTTCATCTGCAACTGGTCCAGTTATTTTTAGAGGAACTACCCCAACCATCATATCTGGTTTTAAGATCACAGGTGGTTCTGATGCAGGTATAAAGTTTTGTGGCCCTCTAATTGTGACAAACAATATAATTACAGGCAACCGGGATGGTATTGATCTTAGTTTCGGGCATAGGCCTATCGTTTCTACTATTGTTAACAATACTATTGCAAATAATGAAGAAGCCGGCATATTTATATCGAACACTCCCGCAGCACAGGTCATAAAAAATAATATCATTGTTTCCAATGGTACGCACGGAATTTTCTGCGATGCTGCTTCTTCAACAGGAAACATTTCATATAATGATGTCTGGAATAATAACATCAATTACTTTGATGAAGGCATTGGCGCTTCCTTTACTCCACTACCTGGCACCGGTGAAATCCATCAGGATCCACTCTTTGAAGACAGCGATTATCATCTGGCCGAAGCTTCACCCTGCATAGATAAAGGAGCTCCCGGCACAGAATACAATGATCCTGATGGCACAAGAAATGACATGGGAGCATATGGCAGCCCGGGGGCTGCAGGAGGAAGAAGCTCTTTTGCAGGAAGTGGCTTTATTTTTACAAGCATAGGAAAGATTCCGACCTCGGAAATAACTCAAGACTCTGCGAATGTATCTCATGGGCTTGCCAATGTCTCTGACAAAGTCGCCAGTGACTTCAAAATTCCCAAGTACACTGACTCCCCTTTTGGCGGCAATCTGTGGATTCATGGACTATTTGGAAGCAAAGATAATGTAAATTACTATCAAATTCTTGTTGGGAAGTGGATTAATGGAAAACCTCCTGCCCCTGGCAGTTATGCATGCTTAAATGACCCTTTGACCAAGGTGAGATATATAATAAATCCGGATGGTACGGTATCTCATCAATATGTAAACCTGGGGCCAAAGAGTATCGGTAGTACGGACAATCTCTATCAACTCACCAGAGAAGGATTCTGGACTCATATTGATTTACGGATCATCTGGAATACCAGATCGTGGGAAAATGGCAAGTACACCCTTACGTATAAGGCATACCGCTGGGACAATATTGAGGGGTTGGTACCGGTATTTCCGGAATCAAATAAACTGGATCATATCACCATAATCGTTGATAACAGCCCTGTTGAAGCTATAATCCACAATGTGAAATACGATCCGTCAAATCCGAACTATGCTTCCGGCGCTGATGGTGAAATACCGGAGTGCGGCATCATCAATCTAATTGATAAGCATGAAAATTTAAGATTTACCATTACCGCATGGCATCCTGACGGCTATCTGAAAAATTGTATCTTAGATACCCTGTATGGCAAAAACAGGTACGGAGGAGTTATTCAAAGTGAGCATTATAATGCGGCTTCTCCTCCATATTGGCATGGCGTTGAAGAAAAGGAATTTCAGTCCGAGGACGCTGCTCCTGGCGACCTCAAGCCATGGGAGAGCTGTACTTATCAATTCAGGCTGAGGGCCTGGTCCAGAACAACCGATGGCTATCATTACATCATCTGGAAGGAATTTAATGATCACTATTACCTGGATATGGCCTTCCGATAGCAACGGAACAATTTCGTACGCTAACACCCATCAGGCTTTCGCAATGGCCTCAAAGGGGTCGGAAATTTGCGAAAAAAACGTCGCTAAGGGATTAACCCTATTAGGACCAGCGGGGGCATTTGAACAGAAACCTACGGTTATGAAATATAAAACTGGTTTAAAACCGTAGGTTTCTGCTTAGAGCCTGTTTAAAAATTATTTGTAACGCCTAAGAGCCTGCTTGAAAAGTAGTAAAGTGAGTAATAAAATGGTTTTTAGTGCTCCATTTGGTTCGTAAAAAGAGCTATTTTCCCAAAATTCTAAAAATTATGTTTTTAGAAGGTGGTTTTGACGATTTTTTGGGGGCAAAAATTAAAAATTTTTGACAGGATATCATTCATATAAACATGATAAACAGAAAGCAGGATAACCTCACTATGATTCAAATTGCTGCCAATCTTGCCAAGCTGTACACCTCTTTTATGGAACAAAAGGGTGTGGAAACGAGGTGCGGAACCAATTCCTGCAATATCACGCAGTAGGAAAATTTGATCTCTATTTTCCTGGGTGTATTCAATTAGATGGCGACACCACCTCTAATTTGTAGTAACATAGACCAACCGTTACGGGAGGAGAAACTAATCAAGGTAGAACAG
>JAIOSM010000206.1 GCA_021107575.1 Desulfobacteraceae bacterium
AAGAAGGCCGCAATGTACTTTTAGAGCACGAAGCAAAACAATTGATCAAGCTGCATGGCGCGCCCACATCTGTGGGACATGTGGCAAAAACAGAAGATGAAGCATGGGAAATTGCGAGTAAAATTAAAGGAAAAGTTGTATTAAAAATTATTTCACCGGATATCCTTCACAAAAGTGACGCTTGTGGAGTTAAACTGAATTTGAGCTCTAAAACTGAAATTCAGAAGGGATATCGACAGATTATTAAAAGTGCCAAAGCCTATAATCGAGAAGCAGACATCCGGGGTGTCCTTGTAGCGCCAATGGCGCAAAAGGGTCTTGAAATTATTATTGGGACCAAGGTAGATGAGCAGTTCGGGCCGGTTATCATGTATGGACTTGGCGGCATTATGGTTGAAATCATGAAAGACGTGACATTTTGGGTATTACCTGTCTCCCCCACTTCTGCTAAAAAAATGCTGGAAGATACCCGGTCTTCTATTCTTTTAGATGGTGTGAGAGGTCAGAAAGGATATGATAAAAAAATATTAAGAAAGCTTATATCAATGTGTTCGGAGCTGATTGAATCCTATCCTGAAATTGAGGAAATGGATTTGAATCCCGTAATTCTATATGAAAAAGGACTGGATGTGGTGGATGCCAGAATAATACTTAAAAAATAAGTTTACAAATACTGATAATGGCGGTAACTCTTAGTAGAGTTTTTGGTTTAGACTATAAGTACTTTGTTTAAACGATCGATTATGTAGTTAAAAAGGATATTATTGAAAGGGATAAGAGAGATACCATTACACTGTTGGATGCTTGGATGTACCTATTGGTCTGCGATGTTTCTATTCTCAGGTTGCGCATTGTCGCCTCCCCATACAGAGAATTATCCTTCTGAAGAAATTTTTGATTTTCAAAGCAGGCAGGATTATATAAATTATATTCAAGAAAATCAGGAAAATATAAATCAAATTTATTCTCAGTCCTATGGTAATTATGAATATCTGGTCGATACAGACTCAGGTGTAACACTTATTCAACATTTGATAAATCCTGAATTTGTTCATCCAATAACCGATGAAGTTATTACAGAAAATCAGCCGAAAGTTGAAAAAGCCATTGCGTGTTTTAACTACATAACTCATCATTTCAGATATTTCCCAATGCCTGAAACCTGGCCAACCATCGCACAAACTCTGAAAACCAGAAGGGGAGATTGCAAGGGTCTTTCTTTATTACTATTGTCTACATTACTTTTTTTTGATATTGATTGTTATGCTGCAATTAGTAACAGCCACATGTGGGTTGAAGCTAAGTTGGCTGGTGAGTGGAAAATTTTTGAAACTGATTCTGACCCGGATAGAAATCTGGTTTATCAGTTACCCGGGTTTTATGAAAAACCCTTGTTCAAAATTTTTCATAATAGATCAGAAAAACGAATTCGAATGAAAGGAGGGAATATAAAGTAGTTAATGGAACAGTTATTATTTTTCATTAATATGGTTTACCAAATATTAATTATTAAGGAGGGTTAAGATGAAAAAGGTTAGATTATTAACATTATTTGTAATTTTACTGACAGCAATTGCATTGGCTATAGGTTGCGGTGAAAAAAAAGAAGATGAAAAAGCCGCTGCAACAGATAGCAGTAAGCCGCAGCAAACCTTTGTAACAATTGGTACCGGGGGCATAACTGGTGTATATTATCCTACTGGTGGTGCGATTGCCAAGATAGTTAATAAGAAAAGAGCTGAGTACGGCATTCGATGTACAGTTGAATCTACCGGTGGGTCTGTTTTTAATATTAATGCAATCATGGCCGGTGATCTTGAATTTGGTGTTGCCCAGTCTGATCGTCAATACCAGGCTACAAAAGGGATTGCTGACTGGAAAGATAAAGGGCCCCAGGAAGATTTGCGTGCGGTATTTTCTATCCATGCAGAAACAGTTGATCTTATTGCGGCTATAGATGCTAATATTAACAGTCTTGCCGATCTTAAGGGTAAAAGAGTCAACATTGGAAATCTTGGCTCAGGCTATCGACAGAATGCCATTGATGCACTTGAGGCCAATGGACTGAACTGGGAAAACGATTTTCATGCTGAAAGTTTAAAAGCTGCAGAAGCACCCGGACTTATTCAGGACGGTAGAATTGATGCAGCCTTCTACACTGTTGGACATCCTTCAGGGTATTATAAGGAAGCAACTTCAGGAGTTCGTAAGATAAAATTTGTTCCCATTGAGAACATTGACAGTCTTTTAGCAAAATATCCCTATTATGCAAAAGCAGCAACTTTGATGAAAAATTATCCAGGCGCTGCAAACACTGACGATGCAGTTGATACCTTTGGTGTGAAAGCAACTTTTGTTACTTCAGCAAAAGTAGCTGACGAAGTTGTTTATGCTATTACAAAAGAAGTTTTTGATAATTTTGAAGATTTTACCAAACTGCATCCTGCCTATGCAGGCCTTACTAAAGAAGCTATGTTAACAGGGCTTTCAGCTCCGATTCACCCAGGCGCAATGAAGTACTATAAAGAAGTAGGTTTGCAATAGTTAGATTTTTTTAATTGCTTTTAATGTATTAGCAGCGGGAAAGACATATACTTGATATGTCTTTCCTACTGCTATTCTGAATCGGGTGATAATTATGAGCGATACTGAAGTTCAGGAAATTGATGATGGTGTGGAACTTGCCAGGAAAATGGCAGAGGAAGAAGAAGGAATAGGAAGAAAACCTCTGGGGCTTGAAAAATGGATAATTCCAACCATTGCAGTGATCTGGAGCTTGTTTCAGCTATCTATAGCAAGCTGGCTGATACTTGATTCTACCTATATTCGATCGATCCATCTTGGATTTGCATTACTGATTGTTTTTTTAAATTATCCTGTTTTTAAGAAAAAAAGATTTGGATTAAAATTTTTATCTGCCACAAACAGAATTCCCCTTTTTGATTATATTCTTGCCATAATCGCGTGTCTTGCAGCCCTTTATCTTGTGTTGGATTATGTTGGTATAACGACACGGTATGGCGCGCCGATTCAAAGGGATATCATCATTGGCATTGTTCTGACTATAATGCTGCTTGAGGCAGCCAGAAGAGTGATTGGCCCTGCACTTCCCATTATTGCCATCTGTTTTTGTGCTTATGCCTTTTTAGGGCCATATATGCCGGATCTCATTGCTTTTAAAGAAGTGTCCTTAAACAGGTTTGTGGGACAGATGACCATGTCTACAGAAGGTATTTATGGTATTCCCCTTGATGTTTCCGCAACCATTGTTTTTTTGTTTGTCCTTTTTGGTGCAATGCTGGATAAGGCAGGGGCAGGTCGTTATTTTATTCAACTTGCTTTAAGCCTTCTAGGCGGTTTCAAGGGTGGCCCTGCAAAGGCTGCAGTACTTGGAAGCGGTCTTACTGGAATGGTATCAGGCTCCAGTATTGCCAATATTGTTACTACCGGAACATTTACCATACCCATGATGAAAAAGGTAGGGTATCCGGCCACCAAGGCCGCTGCAGTTGAAGTTGCTGCAAGTACAGATGGACAGCTTGCGCCTCCTATTATGGGAGCTGCGGCATTTATTATCGCCGAATATGTGAATGTCCCTTATGTACAGGTAATTAAGGCTGCTGCTATTCCGGCTTTTGCCTCCTATGCCGCATTATTCTATATTACCCACATTGAAGCATCAAAATTGGGTTTAAGGGGACTGCCAAGAAAAGAACTCCCGATTTTTTTTAAAACC
>JAIOSM010000337.1 GCA_021107575.1 Desulfobacteraceae bacterium
CCAGAACTCTGGTATATTCTCTGATCCTTTCCAGGTGAGAGCCGGTGCCTTCATCTCTGTACTCTGCCAGTTTAGCTAACCCAAGAATAAGAGCGATTCTTGAATTTTGGAATTGTTGGTGGCTTTTCACCAGATGGACTTCAAGTTTCTTCCTTTCAACTATCTCATTTTTGTAAGCTATATTTATTTTTTGCAATCGCTCCTTTTGCTTTTCGACTCTATCCAATGCCTTTGAAAATCTCATAGATAGAAGAACTGCCTGGGAGAATATAAAAATAAACATTCCAATAGGAAGGAAAGAGGCTGTTTGAATAAACCCATTTGCCCTAAACATATCATATACAACAGAAAGGAAAAGGAAAATACCACCAATAAGCAATATTCTGGTCCCTTCACGATTCTGTCTATAGGCAAATAAAAGGACATAAAACAAGTATAAGCAGGAAAAAAAAGTAATCCCCTGATAGACCTGAGCAGTGTGAGAAAAAAAGCTTGCCGGGCTGATAATAACAATCAGAGAGGATACCAAAGCGACTGTCTGAATCAGGCGTAATACCTTTATCGAAAAATTCTTGGGGAATAGCGAAAAAATGAACATTGCAAGAATGGGTAAAGATAAATAAAAAGACAAATATTCCATCTTCAGGAGTATAGCCCAACTTATTTTGGGAAGAAGAACATGCAGGTATCGCTCATTAATCAACAAAGACCTTAAAACAATCAGTAGACAAAAAACACTGAAATACAAAGGCGATTTAAATTTCCTTCTTAATAAGAAAAGCCCCAAATGATAAAGCCCCATGATGAATATACAGCCAATAAAAAACATGTTGAGAAAAAATTTCTTAGCCTGTCCTTCATGAATTTGTTTTGCTTGCCCGAGCAAGATATGAGTCCAGGGGCCACCTTTTCTATGGTGAAAATTCGATATCTGGAGGAGAATATGCATTTTATTTCCTGAAGGAATAAAATGGACAATGGCGGGTTTATATTCAGGAACCATAGTATCATGGCTTTTCTCCACAACTCCATTTGAGCTGATTTTTCTGTTGTCAAGAAATAGAGAATATGCAGATGACATATCTTCAATCTCAAGTGCCAAGCGCTCTTCTTGTGCGTTATGAAGGATTGTTAAAACAAAAGTAGCATATCCATTTCCAGAGAATTTCTCCCCTTTACTTTCATAATTATTCCAGATGCCCGGGAAATTATAATAACCTGTGATTTCTGGAATGCTATTCGAACTAAAATGCTCTGGATTTAATAAATGATTCCAGAAGAATCGCCATTCTCCATTTAGAACGACAATACCATCTTTTTCAAAATCCCAGCTCCTGAGATCCAAAACTCCTTTTTTAGCAAAGGGCTGTACTGCCCCTGTTGAATGTGGCTTACATCCTGAAACAAACAATAAACAGACGATAATGATGACATGTACTATTCGAACATGGGAATTCATAGAAAACCTTTTTCTGAAAATCGCCGGGTTATATAACAAGCTATTGCTGAATTAAAGTATAGAATACTACTTTTTCTGAACTAAATCAATAATCATTTAACGAAACACCTTACAAAATTTTAGATAAAAAACTTGACAAAAAAATTATCCTGCCGTATTTTGTGACTGACGGTCACAACAAAAAGGGGTGAATGTGGGTATTGCAGACAGAAAAGCAAGAAATTTTAAACGCCGGGAGGGAGATATCCTTCAGGCAGCTCTTGATCTATTTTCTGAACAAGGTGTCGAATTTGTGACCATTGAAATGATAGCAGAAAAAGCCGAAGTTGGGAAAGGTACCATTTACAAGCACTTTTCAAGCAAAAGTGAAATTTTTGGCTCTCTCATCATCCGCCAGAGCAAAGAAGTTTTTGCTTTTCTTTCCAAGATCAGGACAGATGCGCCCATTATTGTTCAAATGAAACAAGTGTTAAGACTTTTTTGGGATATGAATATAAATAATATGGGCAAATATGCTGTATTTAGAAAATGTGAGCAGCTTCTTGTAATGGATGATTTGACTCAGGATGTCTCAGCTGCATTTACAAAAGCAGTTAATGAAAAGAACAGACGGATCAAGATGCTTATTAAACAAGGTATTAAAGAAGAAATCTTCAGAGACGAACCTGTTGAAAACCTTGCAGCAGCAGCAGTTGGCTTGGTTATAGGCGTTTTTGATATTATTCTTGCAGAAGAGATCAAGCCGTCAGAAGAATTATATTCTCTTATGGAAAATATGATTCTTAAAGGATGTATGAGATAAAACAATAAATTATTATAGATATGAACTACTCCCTGGCAGGAGTTTTTTTTGACACTCGATATGACTGATAGTCATATTTTGAACAACAGTCTTAATATAAAATTAAGCCACCTTACTAAAAAAGGAGAAAAAATGAAATTAAATCAAATAGTTGAAAAATCAGTAATTCAATATCCGAAAATAATACTCCTGGTTTTTCTTGTTATTGCCATATGTGCAGGATCTCTTCTCAGCGGTCTGACAAGAGATCCACAACCATATCTTTTGCCGCCCTCACATGAAAGCCGTGTGAATCTGGAAAAACTGAGGGAGAACTACACAGGCTCAAAAGACAGTGTCCTGATACTCCTTGAAGCAAATCAAAGTATTTTCACTTATGAAACATTATCAAGAATAAAAAATCTTACAAATGCGTTTGAAAATATTGATATTGTAACTGATCAAGACAGAGCCACACTCTTGACTCTATCCCAAAGTGTTGATGAAAATTTAAAAAAAAAAATAAATACTCTTGCAACAAAAGAAATTGATTCAGAAACATGGATGCTTTTAGATGAAATCTCAGAAGAACTTTCCCTTTCCCAGGATGAAAATGGAACCCTTATTAAAGAAATTGCCAATTTCGAAGCAAAGCTCTCACCCATTATTGAAGTAACATCTCTATCAAACACAGACAATATTCTGGGCAAAAACGGCGAGCTTGATGTCAGTCCAATATATGAAGATGTGCCAAAAAATATAAAAGAGCTTGAGCTTATTAAAGAAAAAGTTCTTTCCAATGACCTTTTCCATAACATCCTTGTTTTAGATGATCAAAGATACACAAGCATTATTGTCGAACTTGCAGTAGGTGATGAGCAGTCAAATGAAAAATATATCATTTATAAAAGAATAGAAAATATTCTTGAAAACCAAATTAAAGGACCGGAAAAACATTATATCGCCGGCATGCCTGTTGTTATGGGAGCTATTGGCGAGGTCATGCAGCAGGATACTAAAAGACTTTTCCCCATTGTATTATTGATTGTTTCAGCCTGTCTTTTTTTGACATTCAGAAAAATTAAAGGTGTTTTCGTACCACTTGCAGTTGTTCTACTCTCTTTAATTGTCACCCTTGGGATAAAAGTTCTGTTTAATATATCCTTAAATATTCTCACAACAACTTTGCCTGTATTTATACTCTCCATAGGAGTTGCAGATGGTATTCATATCTTTTCAGAATACAGAGATATGATAGACAAGGGACACAACAAAATTGATGCTGTAAAACTAATGCTTCAGCACTTGACCATGCCTGTCATAATGACATCAATAACAACTGCTGTGGCATTTTACTCCATATCCCTGACCGAAATCATTCAACTTCAACATTTTGGAATCTTTATTGCGGCAGGAACAATAATTGCCATGTTTTTCTCATTGCTTTTCATTCCTGCCCTCCTTGTCCTTCTCCCGGAAAAAGGAAAAGCAAAAAACCGTAAACCTTCAAAATTTGAAAAAAAGTACACTGATATTCTAATTAGTTTTACCAGCAAGGTCATTTCAAAACCCCGGCTTATAGCTGCAATTGCCGGAACAATTTTCATTATTGCCTTGTTTGGTGCATCAAAGGTTGTCGTTGATAATAATAATGCAGAATACTTTTTAGCAGATTCACCTATATATATCTCTTCACAAAAACTGAATAATGTCTCTGCCGGAAGTTCTGTGATAAATTTCCTTATAAATGACAATTCCAACCAGGACCAGCCATTTAAAAACCCTGCAAACCTTGCTGCAGCAAATGATCTTGTCATGTTTTTAAAATCACAACCAAAAGTCGGCAAGATATTGGGTCTGACTGAGCTTATAAAACGAATTAACTATGTCGTTAATGATGAAGATGAAAAATTCAACATTGTTCCAAGCAGTCAGAATAAAGATAATACAGACTCATCTGCTGAAAATATGATTTCACAACTTTTATTGTTATATGAAAACGGCGGTGGAGACGTGCTTTCTGACCTCACTGACAGTGATTATAAGGCACTGAATATACAGGCTGTTTTAAAAACCAATTCATCACATGAAACACTTCAGTTGACAAAAAAAGCCCGAGTATATGTAAAGCATAACTTCCCGGATAATTTAAGTCTTGATATCAGCGGAGTAGCAAATGTTGCGGTTGCAGCAACAGATGAAATTGTAAGCGGTCAGATTACTTCCCTGGCCGTATCTCTTGTAGTTGTGTTTTGCATGCTTTTGTTTACTTTCAGAGCTTTTAGTTATGCAGCCATTGCAATAGTCCCTCTTATTATGACCATTGCAATTAATTTTGGAATCATGGGGTTTTTAGGAATCTCACTGGATATCGGAACTGCTGTTATTTCAAGTATTGTTATTGGAATAGGTGTTGACTATGGAATCCACTATATTTCAAGATTCAGAGCAAACAGGGAAAACAATATGGATTTTATCGATGCCTTGAACAATACAATAAGCCACAGCGGGAAAGCCATTGTTTCAAATGCTATTACCGTGGGTTTTGGATTTATTGCTCTTTTATTTTCTATTCTATCCCCTTTAATTATCATGGGATGGATGATTACTGTGACAATGGTGGTAAGTGCGACAGCTACTCTTGCCCTTATCCCTGTTCTTATTATTTTTCTTGAAAGCCCTGTGAGCCAGGGAACATCAGCAACTCAAAAAAGACAAATTACACTTAACCCACAACCCCATTCTTAAAAACCGAATTATAAAGGATAAAAAAAATGAAAACAAAACAAATACTGATATTTAATTTATTGATTACACTTTTATTAATAGCATTCGCCTCTACTTCCCTGCTTGCACAAAGTGACCTTACAGCATCACAGGTAATGGAAAAAATGGATACTCGCGACAATGGCATGACAAGGACATCTGATATCACAATGATATTAATTAATAAAAACAAACAACAGAGAAAAAGAAAAATTAAAAACATTTCAAAGGATTATGGGAAAGACACCAAGGGGATTATATTTTTTTTAAGTCCTGCTGATGTTAAAAACACGGCTTATATGTCATTTGACTTTGATGACAACAACAAAGAAGATGATTCATGGCTTTATCTGCCTGCTTTAAAAAAAGTAAAGCGCATTGCATCAAGTGACAAATCAGGCTCATTTATGGGAAGTGATTTTTCATATTCAGATATCAACGGCATTACAATAGAAGACTGGGATTATACATTCATCAAAGAAAGTCTCCTGATTGATGACATTGACACATGGGTAGTACAAGGACTTCCAAAGGCTGATAAAAAAGACAAAGTCCTTAATGAAACTGGCTATTTAAAATCATTAATGTGGGTAAGAAAAGACAATTTTATGCTTGTTAAAGCAAAATACTGGGTAAAAAAAGGTCGGAAAATAAAATACCTGAAAGTTGAAGATATTAAAAAAACAGACAATATATGGACACCATATAAAATGACAATGACAACAACTGTTAAGGGTAAAATTGAGCATACATCATTATTAAAGTTCAGTAAAGTTCAATACAACAAAGAAATTGATGATTCTTACTTTACTACACGCAATATGGAGAGAGGTCTGTAATGTTAACAACTATTTTTAAAACAAGTATTCTCTTCTGGTTGATAATCGCAATAATTATATCCCCGACTGTAATCACTTTAAATGCTTTTGCTGACAGCCAACCAGAGTCTGAGGAGTTACAAGGTTTTACTGATTCCGAGTTTGAAGAATCTGATTCTTTTCCGGAAATTGATTCTGACATTGATCTTGCTGTGGATGAAGAGGAAGAGACATCAAACCTTCTCCCAGGTCTTACTCTTGGAGGCTTTTTTAAATTTGAAACCGAATATGGATATAACAGAGATCATAAAGAACTATCTAAAGTTAAAACCACCCTGTTCCTTGAATCTGACTACAAGATCAATGACCAGTGGAAAATTAAAGGATCTGCAAATGCTTTTTATGATTTTGCATACTTTATTGAATCAAAAGATGATTTTTTGAAAAAGACACTTAATGACAATGAATATGATATTTCTCTCAAGGAATTATATATTGATGGGAAATTAAGCAATCAATATTCTTTAAAGCTGGGCAGACAGGTTGTTGTATTTGGAGAATCTGATTACGCACGCATTTTAGATGTCATTAATCCCAGAGACTTGACCCAACCAGGTCTTATCAGTGTTGAAGATGCCAGAATGCCGGTAAGCATAATAAGATTATCAGCTGGCTTTGATAAATGGACATTTGATATGACAAGTATTCATGAACACCCTGGCAGCCTTATTTTTGGAACAGGCTCGGATTTTGATTATTATGCCTCAATACGAAGCCCCGGGATTAAAATTCTGGATGAAAACAGACCTGAAAACGGTTTCAGGTCTCCCGGATTTGCTGCAAAAGCAACTAAATCCTTTAATGGTGGTGATATCTCTTTTGTTGCAGCAAATACTTATGATGATCAACCATATCTTACTCTGAATGCTGTCAGTCCATCAGGTATTACACTAAGGCCTGAGTATGATAAATATAAGACCTTTGGTATTTCCGGCAATACCACAAAAGGTTCCAGTCTGTTCAAATTTGAAACAGCATTCCAGCAAAATATAAAGCTCATGCGAAATGATATTTTCAAACAAATATACTCAGGTGTTCCGATGACTGAAGTTAAAACAACCAAAGAAGCAGACAAGCTGGCGTTTTTAGCAGGTTTTGAATACACTGGCATTAGCAATTTAAGGTTAAATTTCGAAGCCCAGGCAACACGCATACTTGATTGGGAAAATTATCTGAGCAGTGAAGAAAATGAATACAGAACATATCTTCAGGCAACATACTATATGATGAATGATACTCTTGAATTAGACTTACTATGGGTTAATATTAATCCAGGGCACGGAAATATCCTGCGGCTTAGCAGTAAATATGATCTTCTTGACGGATTGAGCATTGAAGGCGGTATTATTTTTTACCAATCCCAGCATACCTCATCTGCTATATATTCCTATAATGGACAGGACAGATTCTTTTTACGGATAAAATATAGTTTCTAAAATTTTGTTTTGTCTCTGTTAACTATGCTTTTATCTTTTAAATAATGAATATGCAAAGAGAAACTGAATACCACAAATAAATAAAAAATATTATTCAATGAAAAAAAGGGACAAATTTACTTGAACACATCAAACAGAGTTTTAGAAGTCTCATTCCAGTACTTAACTTTGTTATTATACGATTCTTATTTTAGCTTCTGCTACTCTTTTCAATAATCTGAATGGTTTTCCATTTCCCTTTGTAGAATCTTATAAAAATCATCAGACAAAGCATTAACAGATAAATGGTGATGCATGTCCATGAAAAATAAAGCCCCATTCCAAAATTGGTAATTCCTACCCAGACCGGTATAAATAGAAAGAAAACAGAGGCAAGGCTCATGCTCCACATGATAAACATAGAATCTCCAGCACCTTTTAAGGCTCCCATATAAATAATATTAATGGAATCAAAAAAAAGATAGGCAGCCACAAATCTTAAGAGGATGATTCCCATATCTATGATGGCTTTCAGATCTGCCGGTGCCATATCAGTGGGTAAGAACATCTTGATTAACGGAATAGGGAAAAATACGAATAACAAGACAAGCACAAACACATAGGAGAGCGCAATATGGGCGGTGGAGTTGGCGGCAAGAACAGCGGAATTGGGTTTCCCGCCTCCCATGGCCTGCCCTACCAATGTGGAAACTCCCATGGAAAATCCAAACATAGGCATGTAGGAAAGGGCATTGATGGACATTACGATATTAGTGACAGCCAGTTCCTGTTTGCCCAATCTTCCCACAATGAGGATGAAAAAAGTAAAGGCGAGAATATCAAGAAAAAATTGGACGCCCCCCGGTATTCCAAATTTCATCAACCCCCGGAACAGCTCCGGATTGAACTGCCTGGCATCCCAGACCCTGAACTGTAAATTATATTTTTTGTTAAAAATTAAAATGATAAAGATAAATGTAATAAGTATCCATGACAACACGGTTGCAATTGCAGCCCCTTGAATGCCAAGCTCAGGGAATCCCCAAACCCCGTTTATTATTGCATAATCCAAAGGGATGTTAAAAAGGGTTCCAATGATATGAACCAGCATAACATTTTTAGTAAGTCCCCTCCCTGAATAAAAGCAGGAAAGGGTGGTTCCAAGAATGCTGGCCCCTGTACCAAAGCACAGGATACGAAAGTAAATCACTTCAAGCTTTTGAATCTCAGGCGCATGACCAATAAATGCAAATAACCTGACAGCGGTAAGTCCTAAAAGTGCCATAAGTACAGCACCGAAAATTGAGAAATAGATTCCCTGCCACAGAGATGCTCCCACGCCTTTGTTGTCTTTGGCACCAACATACTGGGCAATGAACACATTTACATAACCTGCTGTCCCGATAAAAAAAGAAGTGAACAAAAAAGAAGTGATTCCTGCGGGCATGGAGGCTGCCAGGGCATCCAGAGAATATCGGCCTAAAAAAATCCGGTCCGTAAACTCCATCACGGTAGTAGCCCCCATGCTCAACACAAGGGGAAGGCTTATTTTGAGTACTTCTTTGTATTTTCCGGGCGAAAAAAAAGTCATGTTCTTCTAAAATTTATATCCTTTATGTTTTTCCCTTGCCTTTATACCGAAAGCTTACATACCATCTGACCCTGTATTGTGCAAATAATATAAATTGAGTTTTGTATAAAAATTATCAATCGCCTTGAGTAATAAAATTTAAACAGTAAATATCCAGAGATGGACATGAAATTCTTGACTTTTGTTTCCGTTTAAGATAGAAGTATATGTTTTAATTAGGATAAGTTTTATTGATGTAATATAAAAATAATGGCTAGGAGAAAATAAATGGCTGTACCAAAACAGAAATCTTCAAAAAGCAGGGGCAGAAAAAGACGTACTCACCAACATGTTGCAATGCCAACTATTGTACTTTGCCCTGAATGTCAGGAACCTAAACTTCCACACACTGCATGTCCTGAATGCGGAATGTATAATGGAAGACAAGTTATTCAAGAAGAAATAGAAGACGATGATGATGAGTGATTAAAGGAGACTAACCTGACCCATGACTATTGAGACCAAGGTTATAAAAGTAATAGCAGAAAAACTTAAGGACATTGATATAGAGGATATTATACCGGAGGCTTCTCTTATAGAAGACTTAGGAGCCGACTCCCTTGCAATTATTGAACTTGTAATGTCAATGGAAGAAATTTTTAATATCGATATCGAAGATGAAGATGCTGAAAAGCTTTTAACTGTACAGGATGCTATAGATTATATTAAAGCAAACTCTTAAACAGAGGTAAACCGGTGACCAACAAACAACCTATAATAATTGGAAGCGATCACGCAGCGTTTGAACTCAAAGAAAAAATAAAAACATTTCTCTCTGATTATGGTTTGACTGTTACTGATATCGGTACAAAAAGCAACGCATCAGTTAACTATGTTGATTTTGGCAAAAAAGTTGCAAAAGCAGTATCACAAAAAGAATTTGACAAAGGTATACTTTTGTGCGGAACAGGGCTTGGCATGTCCATGACTGCTAACCGTTTTCCTCAAGTCAGAGCAGCTTTATGCAGTGATATCTTCGCTGCCCGCATGAGCCGATTGCATAATGACTCTAACATTCTTGTTCTCGGAGGGCGTGTTGTGGGCGATATCCTTGCTTTTGAAATTATTAAAACCTGGCTTGAAACCCCTTTTGAAGGCGGAAGACACCTCGAACGTATCCAGACAATTGATCAATAATTGGACCACAACACAGGCTGTCAACCACCTTATTCAATCTATACTATTTGTCAACTAAAGATATTATGCAGATATAACTAGGATATAAACATGAATGACCTTAATACTATTGATCCTGAAATCAAACAGATAATTATTGAAGAAGAGAGAAGGCAAGAATTTGGCATCAACCTCATTGCTTCTGAGAATACTGCCAGCCAGGCAGTTATGGAAGCCCAGGGATCTGTTCTTACAAATAAATATGCTGAAGGTTACCCTTCAAAACGATATTATGGAGGGTGCATTAATGTTGACAAGGCTGAGAATCTTGCAATAGAACGTGCAAAACAGCTTTTTGGCACAGAATATGCCAATGTTCAGCCGCATTCCGGATCCCAGGCAAATATGGGTGTATATTTTGCCCTTCTTAAACCTGGTGATACTGTTCTTGCAATGGACTTATCCCATGGAGGACACTTAACTCATGGAAGCAGTGTCAGCTTTTCAGGCCGACTTTTTAATTTCGTCCACTATGGACTCTCTCCAAAGACCGAAACAATAGATTTAGAAGAAGTTGCAAAACTTGCAAAAAAACATAGACCTAAAATGATTCTTGCAGGAGCAAGCGCATACCCAAGAATAATTGATTTTAAAGGTTTTTCAGAAATTGCGAAATCTGTAGGAGCTTTATTCATGGTCGATATGGCTCATATCGCAGGTCTGGTTGCAGGAGGCGTTCATCCCTCCCCTGTCCCCTATGCTGATGTTGTAACTTCGACCACTCATAAAACAATGAGGGGTCCCCGGGGCGGATTAATTTTATCTTCTGCTGAACTAGGGAAAAAGATCTCAAGTCATATATTCCCCGGTATTCAGGGCGGACCTTTAATGCATGTTATTGCAGCAAAAGCAGTGGCATTTAAAGAAGCTTTGTCGCAATCTTTTAAAAATTATCAGGCTCTAGTAATAAGCAACGCATCAACCCTTGCTGGCACCATGACAAAGAGAGGGCTAAAACTTGTTTCAGGTGGTACAGATAATCACCTCATGCTTATTGATCTGACAGACAAAGGCGTTTCCGGAAAAGAAGCTGACGAAAGACTTGGTGCTGCGAATATAACAGTTAATAAGAATACTGTTCCCAACGAAACAAGAAGTCCTTTTATAACAAGCGGGATACGCATAGGGACTTCACTTGTTACCTCCAGAGGAATGGGCAACAAACAAATGAAGATAATTGCAAATTCCATTTGTGATGTAATAGAAGACCCTTCAAGTATAGATGCAACAGCAAGCCGGATGAGAGAGCTTTGTGAAGAATTTCCGCTTTATAAAAAGGTTTAAACATGAGTAACAACTCCCACAAAAGACCGTCCTGGCACAAGTATTTCATGGGAATAGCAGACCTTGTTGCAACGCGTTCTACATGCCTGAGACGGCAAGTAGGCGCTATCCTTGTCAAGGATAAAAGGATCCTCACAAGCGGATATAATGGCGCACCATCAGGAATTGCTCATTGTATCGAAACCGGTTGTTTGAGAGACCGGCTCAACGTGCCCTCAGGGGAAAAGCATGAGTTGTGCCGCGGTGTCCATGCTGAACAAAATGCCATTATCCAGGCAGCAAATCATGGAATCACTGTAAAAGGATCTGTTCTTTACTGCACAAACCAGCCGTGTTCAATTTGCGCAAAAATGATTATTAATGCTGGCATTGAAAAAGTATATTTCAGAGATGGATATAATGACCCCTTAGCCCAGGAGATGTTTGACCAGGCAGGGATTGCCCTTGTTCAGCCGGATTTATAGACAGGAGGTGTCAAATTGGAATGTCCTTATTGTGGCGAGCCTAACACTCGAGTTGTAGATTCCCGTCGGGGAAAAATAAAGTCTGAAGTTCGACGACGCAGAGAATGCATAGAGTGCTTAAAAAGGTTTACAACCTTTGAAAGAATTGAAGACATCCCTGTAATGGTTATAAAAAAAGATGACAACAGGGAAGAATTCAACCGAAATAAAATCCTGTCCGGGGTAAAAAAAGCATGTGAGAAACGGGCTATCAGTATAAATCAGATTGAAATGCTTGTGGAAGAAATTCAGCGTGAACTACGAGAAAACAATGACAAAGAAGTCCCTTCCAAATTAA